>NZ_JBSICC010000023.1:0-62742 GCF_058245955.1 Providencia sp. UF-224
TCGACATAATTATCGATTAATTTCCGTCATCTCAGCCAGTGCGCACGGTAAGATTGGTATAAAGGATAATAAAAGCTGATGAATGGGATGTAAATACACGTACCACTAACGCATCTCCCTAGGATAAGTGACTTAGCGTAAACTGGTTGAAATATCGCTATATAACTCTAATAAAACCAATAAAAATAAGCTGAAACAGGATAATACTCGAACAAAAAACACACTAAAACACGGTGAGCCCAGTAAGTTCTAATGTACATAGAAATAAACTATGTAACTAAAGGTTTCTAGTTCGGTTTTTTTTTAATTTGTTGATTTAATAGAGTTAATCTGGTTTTTTTGTTTTGCCCCTAATCTACACGATCTTTTCATAATACAATCCGGAATTTAAATTTTTAAATTTACATTAGTATGGGTTAATATATTGATATGTAATTATGATACTCTTAATAGGGGCGGCTGCTTAAGGCTTCTATTGAGATTAAATTGCCAGGGTCAGATAGGTAATTACATCCCCGCCAAGCTCTACAACCCAGCGGGGAGGCTCTATAAACTTATTTACTTACAGCATTATGTTTCACAAACTGAGCAAAGGTATCCGCCCACGGTTGCAAGAAATCTTTGCTTTTCGGTGAAATATGGCCTTGCTCATCCACCATACCGTCATACCATTTCAGGTAACATTCAGGTTGGTTCATCGTTGGCATATTCAAAAAGGCAAGGCTGTTGCGCAGGTGTTGCTGGGCAATTGCCGTACTGATATTACCGATAGAAACACCTAAAACCCCCGCAGGAATTGCATTCCACGAGTTATCACCCCAAGGGCGAGAGCCTTGGTCAATGGCATTTTTTAATACACCGGGGATAGAGCGATTATATTCAGGGGTGGCAAAAATAATGCCGTCACAGGCTTTAATTTGGGATTTAAAATTGGCAACGACAGGAGGCACATTTTGGTCAGCATCTTGATTGTAGAGAGGAAGGTCGCCAATGTTGATAAATTTGAATGAAAAATTTGCAGGGAACAACTTAGTCATGGCTTTAGCGACGATTAGGTTGTAAGAATCCGCACGCAAGCTACCCACAATAACACCAATATTATATTGTTTTGACATGGTAAAACCTCTTCTATCGACGGTTGGTGACGAATGTGACAAATAATTTGCACTTTGTCAGAATTTTATTTTGCATCTATTATTAAACATCATAACTCGAATCGGTGCAAAACTAAGTTAAATATAAAGTCAGCCAAAACAATAAAATCAAAATACAAAATAATTTTAAATTATCAATTAATTATGGGTTTATGGCTTATCTAAAATGGATATTGTGAGTCCCATTCCACTATTTTGATTTAACCTTGAACAAAACAGGGTTACTTGATTTTGGTCAAAATGAAACATACCGACTGGTCGGTATCATCCATTGCATGAACAAAACAGCGCAGCACAGAAAAAAAGACCCTATCAAACTCCAAGTGGAGCTACTGAAAGCGGCTCGTATTATTGCGGGTAGGGAAGGCATTTCTGCATTATCGCTTAATGCGGTCGCGCGGGAAGCGGGTGTCAGCAAAGGGGGGCTGATGCACCATTTCCCGAGCAAACAAGAGCTTATCCATGCGCTATTTCTGCAATTGCTGGGCATTATGGATGAGCGAATTAGCCTCATCATGGAAAATGATACCAATACATATGGGCGCTTTTCTCGCGCGTATTTACACTATATTGGCGAGCTAAAAGAGTCAGATGAAAGTTTCCAGCTCGCGTTATTGTCTTTGGCCATGCCTAATGAGCCTGTATTACGTAAATGCTGGCGTGATTGGGTGCTGGGCCACTTAGCTAAAGGTGATGAGTTCGATAACAGCTATTTAGGGGCGCTAGTGCGTTATGGTGCGGACGGTCTATGGTTATCATCGTTAACGGAGGGCGAAACGCTATCACAACAGGAACGTGATGCTATTGTCAGTCGGTTAACAGAAATATCGTTTGAAAAGCTGCCTTAATATGGATAAGTAAACACCGAAAATACCGTCATTAATATAATAAAAACATGGGGCGACAGTGAAATATAAAATCAATGCCTTCATTATATATGATGCAGTTGATGGCACTTTGTCTTTGAAAGACGACGAGGTGGATACGCAATTGTCTATTACCGCCAATGCTCTACTCTATTATTTTATCCAAAATAGGGGGGTGGTATCCCGTGACGATGTATTAAAAGCCGTGTGGGATGATAATGGGTTAGTTTCATCCAACAGTAATCTAAACCAATATTTGAGCTTATTAAGAAAAGCATTTCGCCAATATGGTATTGAAAATATCATTATTACGGTGGCAAGAGGGCGATTGGAATTTAATTCAGAGGTAACGTTAGAGCGTTTGAATGATGCCAAAATGCACCCCGCGGAATTTATTAAAAGCTTGGGTGAGATAGATGTCGCCGAAGTTGTATTATCGCCTGTTATTGAGCCACCGTTAATTGAACCAGAAAACAACGCTGCGCTACCCCCTAAGTCCCCCAAACCATTCACCAAAGCAAAAAGAGAAATGTGCTGGTATTTTGCCAGTGGTGCATTTTTGCTGTGCTCTATCTTATTATTAGTTATGGCTTATTTATCGAATCAGCCATCCCAACCGATTAATATGACGGTGCTGGAACATGCTGGTTGCGATGTGCTTTCAAATGAAAAAATGATTAACGGCACTGTCGCGCAAAATTATGTACAAAACTTTGACAAGGTGAGAAAGAACCTAAATCTTACCTGTGTAGAAAAAGAGCGATTTGTTTTCTTCTATGGGGATAAATTACAAACCAACGGATTAGGACGTGTGTTTTTAGCCCATTGCGCAGTAAATGAAGATAATCCTTTTAGCTACTGTGATAACTATTTTTATTATTCTTGGAAGCCATCATGAAAATATCTGGGAAAGTATTATGTTTACTGAGTGCTTTGCTTTTTATTGTGGTGGTGATTTATACGCAATCCGTTTTATTTGCTAATAAGCAAGATGGCTTAATGGTTTGTTCTACCAAAGGGATTATGCGTTTTGAAAATATGAAAGACGAAAACGTCAATGGCAATATTCACTTCAATTTTGGGGCGAATGGAAAAGGGTCTATTGTTGTTGAGGGTTATACAGACTCTAAAGCAGGATGGTTATATTTACAGCGCTATGTGAAATTTAATTATACGACCAAACGCGTGTCACCAACGGAGCGCCATTATAATATTAGTCAATGGGAATCGAGTGCCTCTTCCATTGATGAATCCCCCGATGTGATTTTTGACTACTTTATGCGGGAAATGTCTGATAGCCATGATGGCTTATTTCTTAACGCCCAAAAGCTCAATGACAAAGCGCTGTTATTAAGTTCAATTAGCTCCCCACTCTATATCTGCACATTAAAGCCTGGCAGTAAATTTGATTAGCAACATGCCTGTCGAGAGTATTAAAGTCGTCCTATTGTTGTATCTCTTTCCCTTCTAGTTGCCTTTAACTTCCATTGAAATGATAAGCACCTTTCGTGTTATTGGCAGGCTATCTTAGTGTGAGTTTCTTGGCTCAGTGCCTAAGTACCGTAATGTAAAAGGCTATCTTTATTTGCGAGCAAAGCTTATAAACCAGTGAGCCGCCCCACAGTTATCATTGCGTAAATTACCCCTTGGTATCAGCTTAATAATATCCTGTTAACAATCTCCCTCGATTAATCCGTAATCTATTTTTACTGTTTTTTATTCACCAGATGGATGCGTGAATTTTTGGTTTTTTTAGCACAGTTATGTGAATTAAAGACTTATCAAATCTAATTACTAGTCAAATATTCTAAGTATCTCCTTGCTGTGGATTTATATTTTGTTTTTATTTTTCGCCTCTATAGTGAATTTGAAGCCAAAGGCTGCGTTCAATTAATCACCGCGCAGACACTGTTGGCGTAAATGATTACCTCGGTTCTGCAAGAAACATGTATTCGGACACATCAACTTAAAGAGCGCGGTAAAGAAAAATGAAGAAGGCTTCTCGGAGGAAACAACAATGGGTGATGCATTAGGTCTTATCGAAACTAAAGGTCTGGTAGCTTGCATCGAAGCGGCTGATGCGATGTGTAAAGCCGCAAACGTTGAGCTAATCGGTTATGAAAATGTCGGTTCAGGCCTCGTAACCGCAATGGTTAAAGGAGATGTTGGCGCAGTCAAAGCAGCGGTTGATTCAGGTGTTGAATCTGCTCAGCGTGTTGGCGAAGTCGTGACATCGCTAGTCATTGCGCGTCCACATAACGATATCAACAAAATCGTGATTAAACATAAGGCATAACTTTTTCCGGAGGAAAAAACATGGGTGACGCATTAGGTCTTATCGAAACTCAAGGGTTAGTGGCATGTATTGAAGCGGCTGACTCAATGTGTAAAGCCGCAAATGTTGTGCTGATTGGTTATGAAAATGTTGGGTCAGGTTTAGTGACGGCAATGGTGAAAGGGGATGTTGGTGCAGTCAAAGCGGCGGTTGATTCAGGTGTTGAATCAGCTTCTCGTGTTGGCACTGTTGTGACATCTCTGGTGATTGCACGTCCTCACAGCGATATTCAGAAAATCGTCGCCCAGTATAAAGTCACGGAATAAAAAGGAAATTACTTATGAAAGAAGCGCTTGGATTAATCGAAACCAAAGGTTTAGTGGCCTGTATTGAAGCCGCTGATGCCATGTGTAAAGCCGCTAATGTCGAACTGATTGGCTATGAAAATGTCGGCTCAGGGCTGGTGACTGCGATGGTGAAAGGCGACGTCGGTGCGGTTAACGCAGCTGTTGAGTCGGGTGTTGAAGCCGCAAAACGTGTTGGCACCGTGGTGACATCACGTGTGATTGCTAGACCGCATAACGATATCGGCAAAATTGCACAGCAACACAAAGCCTAAGTTGTTGGCTGATAAGTAAATAAAACAACAAGTTAATTAGTTAATTTTGACTCCGATACGGGGGAAGACATGGTTGCATTAGATAAAGATCTGCAATCCAGACAACTGGCAAGAGAGCTAGTTAGAAACGCGAAACAAGCGCAGAAAGTTTTTGCGACATTTTCGCAGGAAAAAATCGACAGTATCGTGAAACACATTGCTATTGAATCCGCCCTTCACGCTGAAGAGCTGGCGAAAATGGCCAATGAAGAGACAGGTTTTGGTAAGTGGCAAGATAAAGTCCTGAAAAACACCTTCGCTTCAATGCGTGTCTATGAACACATCAAAGATCTCAAAACCGTTGGCATCATTAATGATGACAAAATCAACAAAGTCATGGATGTAGGCGTTCCATTAGGGGTGATCACGGCACTGGTGCCATCGACAAACCCGACATCGACCATCATCTACAAAACGTTGATTGCCTTAAAAGCAGGTAACGCCATTGTCTTCTCCCCGCATCCTAATGCCAAGGCCTGTAGTTTCCGCACATTAGACATCGTTAAAAAAGCGGCATTAGAAGCTGGCGCACCCGCCGGGATCGTTGATGGCGTCACGATGTTGACCCTTGAAGCGACCAAAGAGCTGATGCACAGCAAAGATGTTTCCTTAATTTTAGCGACTGGCGGGGAGGGCATGGTGCGTGCAGCCTATGCATCGGGTACGCCAACAATCAGTGGCGGTCCGGGTAATGGCCCTGCCTTTATTGAGCGCAGTGCCAATATCAAACAAGCCGTGAATGACATTATCACCAGTAAAACGTTTGATAACGGGGTGATTTGTGCGTCTGAGCAATCAATTATCGTCGAACGTTGTATTTATAACGAAGTGCACCGTGAGCTGTTAGCGCAAGGCGCTTACTTTATGAATGAAGACGAAGCGAAGCGCATGGCGTCAATGTTATTGCGGGCAAATGGCACCATCAACCCTGAAGTGGTTGGGAAAGATGCCATTACTTTAAGCCAACGCGCAGGGTTTAGCGTACCTGCAAATACTCGTGTGCTCATTGCGTTACAAGATACCGTTTCACCGAAAAACCCCTATTCGCGTGAAAAATTGTGCCCAATCTTAGGGATGTATATCGAAGAGGATTGGCAATCAGCCTGCCATCGTGTGGTGGACTTACTGACCAACGAAGGTTTAGGCCACACACTGGTGATCCACACGCAAAACGAAGATGTGATCCGCCAGTTCTCCCTCGAAAAACCGGTTAACCGTATTTTAATTAATACCCCTGCGGCACTGGGTGGTATTGGGGCTACGACCAATATTACACCTGCATTAACCTTAGGTTGCGGTGCAGTGGGCGGTGGTTCGAGTTCAGATAACGTCGGGCCAATGAACTTGTTGAACATTCGTAAAGTAGGTTATGGCGTGCGCTCTATTGATGATTTAAGACAGCCAGCACAACCGTGCTCAGTTGCTCAGCCTGCGGTTTCAACAGCAGTAAATCAATCGCAAATTAGCATTTTAGATGATGACCGTTTTCGCCAGCCAGTGACGGCTTCTGCACCTGTTTCTAACACCGCAGACAACCGTTTTAGTACGGCGGCCATCACGGAAGCGGTGGTTTCCCAAGGTGATATCACTGAGGAAAATGTTGAGCAAATCATCAAGGCCGTTCTCGGTCGCCTAAATAAGTAACTCATTGAAATAAGGCGGTATAAACCATGATTTTGGCAAAAGTAATCGGACATGTTGTCGCAACGCAAAAATGCCAAGAACTTAGCGGAAGCAATTTATTGATGGTTGCTGCGCTAGGGGATGACCTTGAACCGTTGAAAGACCGAACGTATGTCGCGGTAGACAGCGTTGGCGCTGGTATCAACGACATTGTGTTAGCCGAAGCGTATTTCGCGTTGAACAAAGACAAATACAAAGCCATGTCAGTGGTTGCCATTGTCGAAAAGGTTTATACCAAGGAGTAAACAACAGCATGAACCAGTTTCTCATTAAACCGCGAGTGCAATTTGGTGCTAACGCACTGGATTTCATCTCAACGATGCAAGCTCAGCAGGCCTTTATCGTGACCGATAAAGCCATGGTGAAGTTTGGCTTAGCAGAGGAAGTCACTCGTCGGTTAACACACTCAGGCATTGCGTTTTCAATGTATGACGATGTCCTGCCAGACCCTGATATTTCAGCCATCGTAAAAGGCATGAAAGTCATGGATGTGCAATATCCCGATGTGGTGATTGCGCTGGGTGGCGGCTCTGTGATTGATGCGGCGAAAGCGATTATTTACTCCTTATGGCACACGAAAAATGACGCCAATCGGGCAAAACCGCAGTTTATTGCCATCCCAACAACTAGCGGAACAGGCTCTGAAGTAACCAGTTTTTCAGTGATTAAGTCTCACTCTGAAAAACTGGTGTTAGTGGATGAGTTTATGTTGCCCGATGTGGCGATCCTCGACCCTGTTTTAGTGAAATCCGTCCCCGCTTCGATTACCGCAGATACCGGTATGGATGTGCTTTGCCATGCATTAGAAGCATATGTTTCCAATACCGCATCTGATTTCTCTGATGCGCTAGCGGAAAAAGCCGTACAACTGGTTTTCGGTCATTTGATTGACTGCTACCGCGAAGGGGGCAACTTGCTTGCTCGCGAAAAAATGCATAACGCTTCTTGTATTGCAGGAATGGCATTTACCAATGCTTCTTTAGGGATCACGCACAGTTTAGCTCACGCATTAGGCGGTGTGTTTCACATTCCACACGGCCGTGCCAATGCACTATTGATGGCACATGTAGTGGCATTTAATGCCGAGTTAGAAGGACGTTGTGATACCGATGCGGCGAAGCGCTATGCGCACCTTGCGAAGAATTTGAATTTACCTGCTTCTAACGTACGTGAAGGCGTTGAAAGCCTGATTATGGCAATCAACGTATTGAAAGATGAAATGAATATGCCAAAAGGCATTCAAGCAACAGGCATTAATGAAACCGATTTTAACGCCCGTTTAGGGGAAATGGTGGGGCAAGCACTGCGTGATAGTTGCACTCCGACCAATCCACGGGATGTGAACCAAGTGCAACTTGAAACGCTATATCGGCAATCTTTTTAACAGCAATAAGCTGTTAGGTGATGAACAACAAACTAAAACGAACATCAGGATAGGCTAACATGACTAAATATGCTCTGACCCCACGCGTAAAAATGCTGGCTGAACGCTTAAGTGCCCGCAATAGCTCAATTATTACTGAACGTGCCAACATTTTAGAAGCACTGGAAAACCAACTTTCGGGTGCGCCGCAGGCAATTAAACCTGCTCAACGTTTTTATGAATTTATTCGCCATTTCCCTGCGTTTATCGCGCAAGATGAATTGATTATTGGTAGCCAATCCTCCACACCACGTGGCGCGATTTTCTTCACTGAAAACGAAATTCACAGCAACAGTATTTACACCTTTTTAGCGGGGGACAGCACCGTTGATGCCCCTGACTATTTAGCGGTACTGAACATCGGTTTTTTAGAAATTAAATCTCAATTAGAAAACCGCGTAAGAAACATTGGTAGCGCGGTCAGCCGCAATAGTATTGATGAGGCAAATAACTGCCGTGCCGCAATTTATGCCTGTGATGCGGCTATTCATTTTGCGCAATCCCTTGCATCGAAAGCGGAAAGCATGGCTGCGGTGGAATCAAACCAATACCGCCGTTTAGAACTGCAAGAAAGCGCAGCAATTTTACGTAATGTCCCAGCTAAACCAGCACAAACCTTTAAAGAGGCTTGCCAAGCGTTCTATTTATTGCAGCTTATTTTGCATCTGGAAAATGGTAGCTATGCAGTTAACCCAATGGGCTTCGACAAAGCGGTTTACCCATTCTACCAACGAGACATCGAGCAAGGCCGTTTAACACCAGCCCAAGCGTATGAAGTGGTTGAAAGTTTATGGCTGAAATTGGCGGAGCTTTCTGAAGTGCGCTCGACAAAAGTGGTGGATGGTTACCCAATGTTTGATGCATTAAAAGGCGGTGTGTATTTAACCGACCCTCGCGTATGCATTAACGAATTATCCTCCATGATGTTATCGGCTCATGAGAATATCATGGCCGTCAATAATGGGTTAAAAGTTCGCTTATATTGTGGTCAAGCCAGTACGCAACCGCAATATTCTGCACCGAATGCCAGTTATGTTGCACCGTCTGCACAAGCTGAGACAGAATTTAAAGTCATGGAAGGGCTGACCCCACGTTTACAACGCCTGCGTAATCGCTATTTGGAAGCGCGTCCAAGCGTCTCTATCTACCGCGCTTTAGCCTTTACTGACGTTGTCAAAAATAACCCAGGTTTACCGCCGATTTTACTGCGCGCAAAAGCGTTTCGCCGCGCATGTGAAACCGCACCAATCTTAATCCAACCGGAAGAGTTAATTGTTGGGCATCCATGTGGAAAACCGCGTGCAGGTGCATTCTCCCCAGATATCGCATGGCGCTGGGTGGTCGAAGAACTCGACACCATGAGCACGCGCCCACAAGACCCATTTGTTATCTCTGAAGAAGACAAAAAAGTCATTCGTGAAGATATCGCACCGTTCTGGGAAGGCCGCTCATTAGATGAAATCTGTGAGGCGCAATACCGTGAGGCAGGTGTGTGGGAGTTTAGTGGCGAAACGTTTGTCAGTGACTTGTCCTATCACCAAATCAACGGTGGGGGCGATACTTGCCCAGGCTACGACGTCTTATTATTCACTAAAGGTATGAATGGGATTAAAGCAGATGCACAGGCGAAACTGGCCGAGCTCAGCATGGAAAACCCGGATGATATCGACCGTATCTATTTCTATAAAGCGTCTATTGAAACTTGTGAAGGCGTTGTGGCTTACGCACACCGTATCGCAGAGCATGCACGTGAATTAGCCGCAAAAGAAACGGACGCAAAACGTCGTGAAGAGTTACTGACTATCGCGCAAGTGAATGAAAATGTGCCTGCCAACCCACCAGTGACCTTACAAGAAGCATTGCAAAGCATTTGGACGGTGGAGTCTCTGTTTGAAATCGAGGAAAACCAAACGGGCCTGTCTTTAGGGCGCCTCGATCAATATTGCTTACCGATGTATGAAAACGACATCAAAACAGGCCGCTTAACACAAGAGCAAGCACTGGAAATGATGCAGGCGTTTATCATCAAATGTGCTGAATTAATGTGGATGTCCAGTGAGTTAGGGGCGAAATATTTTGCGGGTTACCAGCCGTTTATCAACTTAACCGTGGGCGGGCAAAAACGCTCAGGCGGTGATGCGTGTAATGACCTGACCTACTTAATTATGGATGCAGTGCGCTTTGTTAAAGTATACCAACCATCACTGGCTTGCCGTATCCATAACCAATCACCACAGAAATACATGGAAAAAATTGTCGATGTGGTTAAAGCCGGTATGGGCTTCCCTGCCTGCCACTTCGATGATTCCCATATCAAAATGATGCTGCGTAAAGGCTTTGATTTTGAAGATGCGCGTGACTACTGCTTGATGGGCTGCGTTGAACCACAAAAATCAGGCCGAATTTATCAATGGACATCAACAGGTTATACCCAGTGGCCAATCGCTATTGAGTTTGTCTTAAACCGTGGTCGCATGGTGCTATTTGATAGCTACCAAGGTTTAGATACGGGTGACCTGCGTGATTTGAGAACCTTCGAAGACTTTGACCGCGCGGTGAAACAACAAATCGCCCATATCGTCCGTTTATCCGCTGTTGGTACGGTGATTAGCCAGCGTGTACACCGTGATGTTGCGCCAAAACCATTAATGTCCTTGCTGGTGGAAGGCTGTATGGAAAAAGGTAAAGACGTTGCGGCAGGTGGTGCGATGGTTAACCACGGCCCAGGTTTGATTTTCTCTGGCCTTGCGACTTACGTCGATTCCCTCGCCGCCATTCGCAAACTGGTTTATGAAGATAAACGTTACACCCTTGAGCAAGTGCGTGATGGCTTATTAGCTAACTTTGAAGGCTATGAAGAACTGCGTCGTGACTGCTTAAATGCGCCGAAATTTGGTAACGATGACAACTATGTTGACCAATATGCACTGGATATTACGGAGTGGACAGAGCGTGAGTGCCGTAAATACGACATGTTGTACTCCACATTCAGCCACGGAACTTTGTCGATTTCGAATAATACCCCAATCGGGGAATTGACTGCCGCGAGTGCCAATGGTCGTTTGGCGTGGATGCCACTATCCGATGGTATCAGCCCAACACAAGGTGCAGACAAACAAGGCCCAACCGCCATCATAAAATCCATCAGTAAAATGAATGTGGAAACAATGAACATCGGTATGGTGCATAACTTCAAGTTCTTAAAAGGCTTGTTGGATACACCAGAAGGTCGCCACGGCTTAATTACCTTACTCAGAACCGCTTCTATTTTAGGTAATGGCCAAATGCAATTTAGTTATGTCGACAATGAAATGCTGAAAAAAGCACAGCAAGAACCTGAAAAATATCGTGATTTAATCGTTCGAGTTGCAGGTTACAGCGCTTACTTCGTCGAACTCTGTAAAGAAGTTCAAGATGAAATTATTAGCCGTACCGTGATTGAGAAGTTCTAAATCGATATCGGCAGGTATGGTGACATACCTGCCATTTCAGAATAAAAACAATAAGTTTTGCCATATTTTGAGGTGCAATGATGAGCGCGGCAGATATTAAAGGTCGGATATTTAATATCCAAAAATATTCCATTTATGACGGCGATGGTATTCGCACGCTGATCTTCCTTAAAGGGTGCAATATTCGTTGTCTATGGTGTGCAAACCCTGAAGGGTTAAGTAGCCAATTTCAAGTGATGTTTTCCCACGATAAATGCGTCAATTGCGGTAAGTGTGTGGATGTTTGCCCTACCGGTATTCATTACAAAACAACCAATGAGCAGGGTGAACAAATTCACCGTGTAAATCGTAGCATTGATTGTATTGGCTGCCGTAAATGTGAAGAAGTGTGCATTGGCGGTGCGTTAGACATTATGGGCAAAGATGTCACGGTCGCGGAAATGATGGAAATCATTATGCAAGATTATGATTTTTATATTTCTTCTGGTGGTGGCGTCACGATTGGTGGCGGGGAAATGAGTCTGCAAACTGATTTTGCGGTTGAGCTACTGCGTGAATGCAAAAAAATGATGATTAATACCGCGGTAGAAACCCAAGGGACAACATCATTAGCCAACTATGAAAAGCTCGCCCAAGTTGTTGATTTGTTTTTGTATGACATCAAACATATCGATAGCGCACAGCATAAAAGTATCTTTGGTATTGGTAACGAAAATGTACGCCAAAACCTTGAAAGACTTATTGAATTAGGTGCAAACGTGGTGGTGCGGATGCCTTTGGTTCGTGGGTATAACGATTCGTACGATGCCATCACGGGTGCCATTGAATACGCGATGGAATTAGCCAAACGCGGCAATGTAAAACGTATCGATATTCTACCTTATCACCAGTTGGGACGCGGTAAATACGACAAACTGGACATGATTTACCCAGTGAAGCAAGACCCAACCTATAGCGCAGAAGAGCTTGACCAATTAGAAGCGTTCTTTAAACAGTTTGATTTTGATATTCGACTGGTTCGTCACTAAGTAGGAGAGACAGATGAAAAGTTTAGGTGTGATTGAAACTCGGGGACTGACATCCGCAATACAGGCTGCGGATGCGGCGTGTAAAGCGGCGAGTGTTGAGATTGTCGGTTATCGGAAAATTGGTTCTGGCCTGGTTTCTGTTTGTTTTCAAGGGGAAATCAGTGCAGTACGTACCGCCGTCGACCACGGTATTGCGGTAATTAGCAATAGCCAATTATGCGTAGGCTCACTGGTGATTGCGCGCCCTGAAGAAAGTGTGATTACAAAATTATTAACAGTAAAAAGCAAAAAAGGCGAGTTAGAAAAAAGCGCCGAACAAGCTGAAAAACCAAAAGAAAATTTGGTTACCGAGGAAAAAGCTGAACCAGAAGTGACGGAAAATAGCGTTAAAGAGCCCAAAAATGACCTGCGTAAAGGTAAAAAATCATGATGAATGAGCAATTGATGGGCAAAATTTTATCTCGCCTTTCAACTTACAACCCTGCAAGTGGAATGCAACCTGCGATTGCGATCCCTGTGGGCGTTTCTAACCGCCATGTACACCTTTCGCAACAGGATGTCGAAGCCTTATTTGGTCAAGGTTATCAACTCACGCCGTTTAAGGATCTCAAGCAGCCTGGGCAGTTTGCGGCGAAGGAGTGCGTGATGGTGGTTGGGCCAAAAGGCTCAATTAGTAAGGTTAGAGTTTTAGGTCCTGTACGCCCAAAAAGCCAGTTAGAGGTCTCAAAAGCGGATTGCTTTGCCTTAGGAATTAAAGCGCCAGTGAGGGAGTCTGGTGATTTAACGGATTCTGGCAGCGCATTATTAATTGGCCCTGCAGGGCATGCAAACCTTGAATCTCAAGTGATTTGCGCGCAGCGTCATATTCATATGAACACGATGGATGCCAGAGCGTTAAACGTGGTGAATGGGCAAAAGGTCAATATTCGCACGGAAGGTGAGCGCCGCTTAGTGTTTGATGAAGTTGTTGTCCGTGTGGATGAGCGCTTTTCCCTTGAATTTCATATTGATACTGACGAAGCCAACGCTGCGGGTCTGCGCAATAATGACAGCGTATTTATTGTTGGTTAAGGGATGGTGGCAAGGTGAACGAAAAACAGATTGAGCAGATAGTTGAGCAAATTGTACGGCAGTTAAATCAACGCGTTCTTGTAGTGTTATCCCCAGTAGAGGGCTACCAACAGGCGATTTATCAAAGACTAACGCAATTTTCATCGGTTTCTTTTTCACTCTACGCTACGGATTTAATGCCCTCAACACCGTATTTTAAACAGTGGGCAACGCTGGGAACAATGTTTGATAAAAATACGTTACAGCTAAATGCATTAGGACGTTATCACAGCGTATTTTTGCCTTTTATTGATGCCAAAGTGGTAGGGGAAGTGGCAAATGGCTTGTTTACCAGTGAGGAAAGCCAGCTGGTCTTGCATGCCCTTGCTCAAAATATTCCTGTATTGGCATTAAAACACCATTGTTGCCCTGAAAGTGAACTCAGCCAAATTTTAGGTTTAGATAAAAATAAACACTATAACAACTTGATTAAAGAAAATATGACGAAGCTTATTTCGTTGGGCGTGCAATTTAATACATTCAATGAAATTGAAAATAAGCTTTTAAAAAATAATGTTAATCAAATTACAGAGCCTAAAAATAACCACTACGAAAGTCGCTATATTACTTTAAATGAAGTAATGAAAAACCCTGGAGGGTATATTGCGAATGATAATAAATTAACAGATTCAGCTATCGATTATTTGAAATCTTTAAAGAAATAAAATATCAAAATTAATTTAATCTAATTTGTCTATTTATTGTAGGAGTATTATCTATGTCCCCTAAAGCAAAATCATGGCTTTGGATGCTGGCGGTTATTATTTCAGAAACCTCAGCAACCTCTACATTGAAAATGTTTGATAATAGTGAAGGTACTACAAAATCCTTATTATTAGCACTGATCGTTGTATTGTATGTTATCTGTTATTACTCACTTTCCCGAGCGGTTAAATATATCCCTGTAGGCTTGGCTTACGCAACATGGTCAGGTACAGGGATCCTTATGGTATCCACACTTGGCATGTTGTTTTATGGGCAACATCCTGATACGGCAGCAATGATTGGTATGGCGGTTATCGCAAGTGGGATTGTGATCATGAATCTGTTCTCTAAAATGGGCGCGGATGAAGAAGAAGCCGAAGCACCCAATAAAGAAACGAAAGAGTCATTATTATCCACCAATAATAAAGCCGTTCATTAATTAAAATTTAAGGGGAAAGATTATGTTTACTGGATTTTTATGGCTAGCACTTTCGATTGGTTCTGAAATAACCGGAACCTCAATGATTAAAAAAACCAATAGCTTCAGCAAACTCGGTCCGTCTATTTTAGTGATCATCGCCTACTGTTTATGTTATTTCGCATTGACCCGCGCAATGGGGTATATCCCAGTCGGAGTGGCTTATTCATTATGGTGTGGATTTGGTATTGTCGGTGTGACATTAGTTTCCATGATTTTATATAAACAAAAACCCGATTTTCCTGCGGTATTTGCGATGGGGTTAATTATCTCCGGTGGGATAATTATGAATACTTTCTCGACGATGTAAGTCTTATTTTATTTTGCTCTTTATCTCGTTCATTGTTTGCCCTCAACTGTTTTTCTGTTGAGGGTTATTTTTTGCAAATCATCTGAGGTCGCTGAATTTTTCGCAATATAAAATGATTGTTTGGCGATAATATCTTCTGCGTGGCCTATGCTAATTTAGTGACTAATAATGATTTAGTTTAGGAATGAAGAGTATGCAAATTATTGAGTGGGATGATTTTACCCGTGTTGAAATGCGTGTTGGTACTATTATTAGTGCAGAGCTAAACAGTAAGGCCAAGAAACCCGCGTATGTGATGGAAGTTGATCTTGGGGAGCTGGGTATTAAACGCTCTAGCGCACAAATTACCGTCAATTACACCCCTGAAAGCCTAATCGGCAAGCGTATTCTTTGCGTTTGTAACTTTGAAGTAAAACGTATAGCAGGCATCAAATCTGAAGTATTAATCACAGGGGCGCCTGATGAAACGGGGGCTATTGTCCTTGCTGAATTTAATTTGCCTCTTCCAAATGGCGCTTTACTTGCCTAATGCTCAATGCTCGTCATATTTCGCACTGTAGCGGTGTTGGCTACACAAAGTTACCCTAGTCACATACTTTTGTATGCTCCTAGGATCTCATTTTCTTGCCGCTTTGCTACAGCACGAACTATTTAGAGCATTTAATTTGATATAACTTTTCGTTATATTTATTTGAATTCTCAAGTGATGCCATATTGGCATCACTGCCATTTATAGGTAAAAAGGTTATACTGCGACTATCTGTATCAGTGGGAGTGTTTCCTTTGCGATTACCTGAGCTGCATTTTCGGCAATATTCTGACGAAGTCATTTCTCATCAACATGATGGGCAGTGGCAAGTCGTATTGTCGTTATCAGGGCAAATGGAAATCAATATGCATCGGCAGCATTTTCAATTAGATGCAGGAAAGGGTATCGTGATCCCGCCAAGTGTGAGCCATGCGTTTAGTGGCCAAGATGGTAATCAAAACTACGTTCTGGAAATGCCAGCCACTGCGCAGTGGGCGCTAGACGAAAAAATGACCCAATTTACACTTACGCCATCAGCAATGGGTTTACTTCATTGGCTACAAAGCTTTCCTCAAGCACCTGAAAATAATTTTGCCGTGGCGCGTTTACTGTTGGCGCAATTAAAACCTGAAAGTCAGTGGATTGATGCGGTTTCTCAATGGGTTGAAACACGGCTGCACTTGCCCATTAGTTGTGAAGATATGGCATTGGCTTTTTGTATGTCAGTTAGTACGTTACAACGGAGAGTTAAGGCCGTAACAGATTTAACGGCGATGCAATTTATCCAGCAAAAAAGGATGGAAGCTGCGGGGAGTTTGCTGCTCACCAACAGCAGTATAGAAACAATAGGCCTCTGTGTTGGCTATGATTCTCATTCTGCATTTAGCCATGCATTTAAAAAATACTATGGCAAAACCCCGCTTGAATACCGAACACAAATGGCAATATCCCGTTAAAGTTATTTCTCAGTCTGTGCCATGTGTGTCGAAATCGCCTGAGAATACTCACCCTGTAAAAAATCAGTATTGACGCCAGCTTGCCTTAATTTTAATTCAAGTAGTGCGAGCTGCTTACTCACATTGGCATAATTCGGGTCGTCAACTGATAGCCCTTGAAGCATATGGCTAAGTGTTAGCGCATCCTTTCTTTGCTGCAACTCAGCAGGTAAATACCCCGAATTCTTTAATAAGCGGTATCCCGCCCTTAACTCGGGAGGAACTAAACTGTCATCTTCAAGATGCAGCGGTTTGCCTTCGCCATTAAGTTGTGACAATTCCCCTTTATTTAAGGATTCCTGAATATGGCGTTCAACCCAGAGATCAATAATCGACATTATCGTAACAACGTTGTGATGTGAGGAGATTATTATAGCGGGTAGAGTCGAAGAGTAAAATCAGTCGCTAGGTGAGCGACTGATTTTGGTGGGCAGAAAGTTACACCATGCGGATCCCTTCAAACGGGTTCCAGCCATCTAGCCCTTTGGTTTCTTTTATATAATAAGCGTAGTTAGCGATCATCGCCCAAAGTGCTGAGATACCAACAGATAGCCCAGTATATGCTCCATTAGGGATGGTACCGCCAATCATAAAATCGATAATATTAAGCACTAGACCTAAGCCAATGGAAATGCCTAACAGGACTAAACCTTTTTTCCATAAACCTAAAATTAAAAAATAAATAATGCCAAAGAAAAAGGCAAAAAAGTTCATACTAATTAGAAGTCGTCCACCGAAAGACTCTGCTTTTAATGCAGCTTTAAATTCTGGTGTATCAGGTGCTCCGTGAGTATCAAAGAAATCAAAGCGCTTTTGCCATTTACTAGAATATTGTTTTTGTTCCATTTTTTATCCCTTACTGTTTTAAATAAATCCACAATGCAAATAATACCGTTAAAACTGCAATAAGCAGGAGAGAAAAAATCTTAAATTATTGATTTATAGATTATTCTTACTTTGTGCGTTTCTTTTATTAAGAAGGAATTGTAAAATTGATGTATATGAGGGGAGATTTTTTTCTTTTAAAATCAAGTTATTGTGTTTGTTTTTTTATACCACTGATAATTCGACGCTATAAATTCATTTCAATTCAGTGAATGGTTGTAAATAAATATCTCAAAAACACCAATTTGGCGTATTTAAAATATATTTTACTGATATTTTACTCCTGTCGTGTGTTTTGTTGCCTATATCGGAATGGTTGGAATTTAATGTTGATTTAATTTTGTTTTTTGGTTTTTTAGTCTGCGTTTGGCAGGGGTTATTATCGGTTATCGCGATGACGAATTTTTTAAATTTTTTAATTTTCATTTAAATCAATGGGTTATTTAAATATATTTAGTTACATTCTTCAAGCTGAATACATACTTTAGATATATCCGCGTACGCACTTTATGGATAATATTTGCCTCGTTCCCAACAACAGATAAATTTTTTAATTAAATAACTTTTAAATATTAATACAAGGTATATAAAATGAATAAAACTTTAATCGCACTATGCTTAGCATTAACAACTACTTCTATTTCTGCAATGGCTGCGGATGCAGGTTCTGGTAAAATTACATTTAAAGGAACAGTAAATAGTGGTGCTTGTACGATTGCTCCTTCTGATGTTAATAAAGAAGTTCAGTTAGGAAGTATTTCAGCAGCTAATTTATCAACCGCAGGTAAAACAGGTCCATTAAATACTTTCGAATTAAAATTACAAGATTGCCAATTAGATTCAGGTACTGCGGGCTCTCCATACTCTAAAGTAAAAATTGAATTTAATGGCCAGCCAGATGCAACTAAAGCTACATTATGGTCAAATGCAGGTAGCGCAGATAACGTTGCAGTTGCATTCTTTGATAATTCAGGAAACACAATTAAACCAGGCGATATTTTAACTCAAACACTGAAAGCATCTGAAACAACAATTATTTTATCTGCTCAAGCGGAATCAACAGGTAAAGCAACTTCAGGTAGCATCAGCTCTGTAGCAAATTATGTATTAAGCTACGAATAAGATCTCAATTATGCCTAATCTAAAGCTTTACGCTTATTAGCGTAAAGCTTTGTATCCTCCCTATGATCATAAGAGTGAAATCATGTATTTTAAGAAAAAAAATATAGGTTATATTATTTCCCTCATTATGTGTGGTGGATATTCTAGCGCTGAAACTTTTAATATTAATGCACTTAATTTATCTGTAGATGATAATATTGACCTAAGCTATTTTGAAAAAAACAGTTTAAGTGAAGGTTTGTATGAATCAGATATTATATTAAATAACAAAAAAATTATCCGTGGAGAAAAAATTAAGTTTATTAGTAATAATGGAATTGTTGAGCCATGTATTACAGTAGAGTTAATAAAACGTTTTCCTTTAAATGAAGAAGCCAAAGAAAAACTAATATCTTCACAAGAAGATAATTGTATTAATTTATCATCACTCGATGAAAGTGTGGCTATTGATTTCAATGATAGTGAACAAATTCTTGTTATTTCGATTCCGCAAAAGTACATGGAGTCCACTTACTCTTCGTGGGTTAGCCCTGAGATGCGTGACTACGGAATTTCAGGTTTAATTTTAGATTACACCATTAGTGATAATCATTTGGTTCGCAAAAACGCAGAGACACGTAACCAGTTATATGCTTTTGGTAATGTGGGAGCTAATTTAGCTCAATGGCGCCTGCGTGCAAATTACCAATATGAAAATAAATTAATGGGAAAAGATGGACGTGGAAATCAGAAAAAAAGCTTAGATTGGGAGCAAGTGTATGCTTTTAGAGACATTGCTAGCCTATCTGCAAAGCTATTTGTCGGTGATATTTTTACTAAATCTGACCTGTTTGACAGTGTGCGCTTCAAAGGTGTGAGCGTTTTTACTGATGAAAGTATGTTGCCACCAAGCTTAAGGGGTTATGCACCTCAGATCACAGGGGTTGCGGCATCAAATGCAACCGTCACATTATCGCAAAATGGCCGTATCATTAGTCAGGTTAAAGTTCCCGCAGGTCCTTTTGTGATTAAAGATTTAAGCCAATCAGTTATGGGGACTATTGATGTCACTGTGACTGAAGATAATGGTAAAGAAACTAAATTCCAGTTCACCACAACCAATATTCCATTTTTGACTCGCAAGGGGCAAGCTCGCTACACGATGAATTTAGGGCAGTTATCCCCTAAAAATGGAACGTTTGCTAACGATAATTTTATGACTGTCGAAAGCTCTGTTGGTGTATTCAATAATACCTCCGTCTTTGGTGGGTTAGTGGCAACATCAGGGAATAAATATCAAGCCATTAACTTAGGTATTGGTCAAAATCTCGGTTTCTTAGGCGCTTTTTCGCTAGATATTACTCAGTCTTATGCTGATACCGTGTTGGGGCGTGAAAAAGGAAAAAGTTACCGTATTAACTACGCTAAAGATCTACCAAGTATCGATGGTCAGCTGACGCTTACCGGATATCGTTTTGCGGACAGAACGTTTAATTCATTATCTAATTTTGTTGAGCAAAATTTTACAGATAAACAAGACGTTGACATAAACAAGGATAAGCATGTTTTTTCATTATCTTATGCCCAACAATTAAGAAGCATTAATGCGAGTGCGAATATCACGGCATCACGTAAGACCTATTGGAATGGCAAGCAAAATAACTATTTCAGCGTGGGGTTAAATAAGTTTTTTGATGAAGGTTTCATGAAAGGTGGCAACATATCACTTTCTTTAAACCAAGTTCGTGGGGCTAATGATAAAACAGATAACCAAGTTTATTTATCTGTCAGTAAGCCATTAAGTTCTGAGAACCAAAATGCGTCAATATCTTACTTTGCCTCTTATAGTGATAATAACAAACGCTACGCGAATAACATTAATTACAGCCGACATGTAGATAAAGATACAAATTATAACTTAACCGCATCAACACAGGATGGTTTATCTGAAGGTATGGTCAGCACTTATGTGTCACATAGTGGTGAGGCAGGGCAAGTGCAAGTCACGGGGTCGCTATCGGATTCAATCAATTCATTAGGAATGACAGTGAGTGGTTCAGTGACAGCGACACAACACGGCATTTCAGCGCACCGTTTGACGTACCGTGACCAATCTCGTTTAGTGGTTGATGTTCCAAATGCACAAGGTGTAATTATTGAAAATAGTCATGCATCTACCAATAGCCGCGGATTAGCAACCATCAGTAATGTACCAACCTACTATAATATGGAATATAAGGTTGATGTGAACAATTTGCCAGATAGCGTCAATATTGATGATAACGTTTTAGCATCGACACTCACGGATGGTGCAATAGGTTACGTTAAAATGGATGCGGATATCGGTAAGTCATTGATAACAAGAATTAAACTGGCTAATGGACAATACCCGCCATTAGGTTCAGTAGTGAAAAACAATGTAACGGGTAAGGTTTCAGGCATTATTGCTGAATCAGGCATTGTGTACTTAACTGGGTTGAATATGGGCGATCAACTTAGTGTCAATTGGGGGGATGCACAAGCGTGTACATTCCTTGCTGACAGTCTCCTTGCTAAAAGCAGCGATTCAATTACATGCAGTCACTAATATGATTAAAATGGGTGAAAAAATGACATTATTCAAAAAAATATTTTCCGTTGTTTTACTATCAAGTGTAATGAGCCAGGCGCATGCGGTACTTGGATTAGATAGAACCCGTATTATTTTTAATGAAGCGGATGGTGGAACCAGCGTGGTGGTTGAAAACCAAGATGCAGGGTCTTCTTTTTTAGCACAGACATGGATAGAAAACCAAAAAGGCGAAAAACTGACGAATTCGTTAGTTGCGTTACCTTTTTTACAAAAAATTGGGCCTAAACAGAAAAAACAAATCAAAATCGCTTATATGGATGGGCAAAATACATTACCGACAGATAGGGAAAGCCTACTTTATTTCAATGTATTAGGCATTCCACCTCAAGGTAAAGAAGCGAATACAGTTCAGTTTACTATTCAATCACGCTTAAAATTATTTTATCGTCCAAAAGGCATTGATTACAAAATATCCGTAGATAAAGATTTTCAACGTGATTTAAAAGTGACAAAACAAGGTGGAAATATTACGTTGTCGAATCCAACGCCGTTTAATATCGTGATAACAAATATTAATGTCGACCAAAGCAAGGATAAAAACTTTCCTGAGGTGCTTGTTGCACCGTTTAGTGATTCCACGGTGACGTTAAAAAATCCAGCATGGAATAGTTTTGAAGTTGCTTATATTGATGATTTTGGTGGGTTGAAATTTAATAAATACCAATGTGCACCTGCGCAGCCTTGCCAGTTATTGCCACAGGCGAAATAAAAAATGCAAAAATTGAATCTCACCAAAATAAAATTTAAAAAAAGACTTTGTCAAAGTGGGGGGATTTTTCTCCTTCTTATATCAGGCTCCGCGGCTTATGCGGGGGTGACGTGTAAACCCAATTCTGGGGTACCTGGATCGGGAGGAAATGCATGGAACCCGCTCCCTGAGGTGTATATTGATATGAATACAACACCTGGCGCGATTGCTCCAGGTACGTTACTCGGCTCTGCAAGTAGTGGATGGTTCTCGTGGGCTTGTGTATTTTCAGGCTCAAAAGCTGAGCGCACAATCTGGTTTAATAATCAAACGCCTACAAATACAAAAAACTTACTTAAAAATAGTGGCGTTAGACTTTATCAGGATAACATATACTCAGGCTCTGTTGAGATTACGGCAGCTAGTACACCCGCCTTGGAAGTAGGATATTGGGCGGCAGGCTCGATGAATGTCATGTTTGGTTATACGTACCGAGTAGTAAGAGGCACTGGGGAGTTAAAATCATTTGATACTGGGGTTTTTAATGTTGGTTATCACAGTGATTACCAGAAGAAAAGTTTAGGAGATGTTTATCAAGCGAGGATCATCGGGAAACTGGTGAACTACTGTCCAACGCCAATTGTTCATATGAGCAACAAAGTGGTTGATTTCAAAGAACTCACGGTTGAGAATTTTGAAAATGGTAAAACAGTTAAAGAAAATTTTTCCTTAGATTTAGTGCCAGATTCGACCTGTGATGCCGCATTGGAAATCAGCGTCGCATTCCAGAGCAACAGTGGTGTGATAAATAAAAAATACATGGTCTTTAACAATGGACTACAAGCGGCAATAACCGATAGAAGTAATAATCAAATGGTTACCTTTGACCAATATTATTATAAAGGTAGCATTAGTAAACAAAACCCAGGTTACTTCCCGTATAGTGTTGAGTTATCGAAGAAAGATAACGAAGCGATTAAATCAGGGCAGTTTAGTAACACGGTGAATGTTTTATTTACTTACCGCTAGCGAGTTTCAGGCCTAGTATTCGTTCAAAGCTCATTACGTTAGCGTGGTGGGCTTTTTATGTTTTAAAAAGCAGGCGAAAGGATTGATAAGGTTATAAAAAGCAAAAAACCAGCCTTAAGCTGGTTTCTTTAAATAGTGGTGCCCGGACTCGGAATCGAACCAAGGACACGGGGATTTTCAATCCCCTGCTCTACCGACTGAGCTATCCGGGCAACGGGGCGCATTAAACCGTATTCAGCGGTTTGCGTCAATGAGTTTTTCATAAAAAAACGCATTTTTTTACTGAGTGTTTTCTTTTTCAGCAAAAGGTGGTGGTTTAATGCGCGAATGATGCTTTTTTAGCTTAGCGCACCTTTTTTCCGGCATAACGCAATCGTCAAAATATCTTCAGAAAGGTGTTGTGCTGTTTCAACATCTTGAATGTCACGTTGGACTAACAACCGATTTAAGCACCCTTCGAGTACCAACTCCATTTGATTGGCAACAAGTTCGGAGTCTTCAATATCGAGCTCATCTAATAGCTCTTTGGTGAAGTTGAATGAATTTTCTTTTTGCAAACGACTAAGCTGATGAATTGGGTGCTCTGAATCTGGGTAGTAATTACAGGCAGAGATAAATAAACAGCCTGGGAAACGTCCCTCACTCACTTTCTCTGATAGCTGTTGGTAACGTGCCATTAGCTTCTGATGTGGGCTCAGTGCTTCATCTAGGAGGGTTTGGCGCTGCCAAATTTCAATTTGCTGCCCGTGAAAACGTAGGCAATCATAAACAAGTGCTTCATCATCAGGCCAAAATTGGCGAATAGCCGAAAAATCAGATTCAATTTCACTGAGTAAATTTTCTGTTGATGCGGATAAACCCTGAATTTCTAATTGGTTTAATGCATGGCTTAAAATCGTTTCGCGTTGGATAGGCATTGTGAACTCCATCACCATGAGGTCTATTTTTTTCATCATAGCAATGATCAATGCTGAATTATAGCGGTTTACTTTGCGAGTAAGATATCAATAGGGAAGGTACGTAGCTTGGGGAATTGTCACTTTTTATGAAATAGAATGATATTAAACATGAAATACAGGAGGGGGAATTATCCCCCCTGAACCTAAATTAATGCGCTATTTCAAATTTAGATTGGAGCCTTAGTTAATCAACTTTGCCTCTAGTGCAACATCGATATAATAAAATTGAAAAATTTTCTTCATAAAATCATCGACATCGTGCTTTCTTAGCTCAAGGGCTTGTAAAATATCCAACAAACCTTGTATGGTGATGGCATTTTTACCCCTTTCGTAACGAGAAATTTGCTGTTGGCTAATACTTAACCGTGATGCTAATTGCGCACCTGTTAAACCAACGGCTTTTCTACGGCGTTTTAAATAAGTTCCAATATAAATGGAAACATCGGTATTATCATTTCGTTGAGTACTTAACATTCCTCCTCCAAATAAATTAATGTTGACGAGATAAATTATTTTAATTAATAAATTATTCTATATTTAGCGCTCGTATAACGGGTTTAAAAGAGAACCTGAATGGTTTTCTAATACCTATTAGACAAGGGTGAGTGTCGTATTACCAATATTTATGGCGGATGGATTTGTGATTATTAATAGATGACACCTATTTTCAATACACAATAAAAGAGTATGATTTATTCGGTTTTTGGGGGTATATTTTGGTGTTTCTGGTTTTTTTTTGAAGTTGTTGGATTTATATATTTCAATTTTATCATTTTCTGGTTTTATAATTTGCGTTGTTTTTTGGCGATTTTTGCAGGATTACACTGAATTTTAATCAATATATTCATTGATTGTTACACTTATATTGAGGTTATTAATATAAATGTTTCATTAGAAAGATTTGTTTTTTTTATTCACGTTTTATATCTGAATTTGGCATTTTGAATATATATATGATGGCTATGATTTATATATTTACATATTTTATTGAATTGAAATTTAAATTTGCAATGTGAATATTCAATAATATTGAAGAATGTTCTTCTCAGGTTTTATATTGATTATTGGCATTCACGTGACAATAAAAAACCCGTGAACGATTTCACGGGTTTTAGTCTACTCAATCGAATGAATTAGGGCTAGAGTATCATTCCACCGAACAGGAAGCCGAACGTAACGGCTAAGGCGACGGCAATGGTACCTGGGATAAAGAATGGGTGGTTAAAGACAAACTTCCCAATACGTGTAGTACCAGTATCATCCATTTGTACCGCAGCAACCAGTGTTGGGTAAGTTGGCAGAATAAATAGGCCTGAAACCGCAGAGAATGATGCAATCGCTGTCAGTGGGCTAACACCTAAAGCCAACGCCATTGGCATCAATGCTTTTGCTGTTGCTGCTTGTGAATACAGAAGTGCAGAACAGAAGAAGAAGATAACCGCTAGCATCCAAGAATGTTCGTGGATTAAGTCACCCGCAGTGGCTTTGATCCACTCAAGGTTGTGCTGTACGAAAGTGTCACCTAACCAAGCAACACCTAAGATACAGATACATGCACTCATACCTGCTTTAAAGGTACTGGAGTTCAGGATTGCATCGGTATTGACACGGCAAAGGATAGTAATCAACGTTGCGACTGTCAGCATGATGATCAAAATCGCATTGGTGGTGTTCATTAATGGTGTTTCGACAATCCCTAAGCTTGGGCTATTGATGATAGCGTAGCAAACAACGCCGATAACACCGAGTAAGAACAGCAGGACGGAAGATTTAGCACCTGGTTTGATTTCTTTGACTTGGCTACCACGCAGTTCAATTAAGCCTTCTGCTAAACGTTTTTGGTAGATTGGGTCATCAGAAAGTTTAGAGTTGAACGTCCAAGAAATAATAAATGACATCAACATAATCGCAAGGAAGGTTGATGGTAGTAAAATCCCTAGCAGGGTGATGTAGCTAACAGTATTGCCAGCGCCCATCATTGCAGGGTTTTCCATCACTGATGCCATATAGACAACCGCAGCGGAAATAGGTGATGCAGTAATACCAATCTGAGCGGCAACGACGGCGGTTGATAATGGACGGCAAGGTTTAACACCTTGTTCTTTCGCGACCTCTGCGATAACAGGCAGTGTTGCTAAAGAGATATTACCTGTACCAGCAAAAAGTGTTAGAAAGTAAGTCACGATTGGCGCAAGGATGGTGATGTATTTAGGGTTGCGGCGCAGTAATTTTTCTGTTTGGGCAACTAAATAATCTAAACCGCCAGCAATTTGCATTGCAGAGATAGCGGCAATAACAGCCATGATGATGGAGATAACGTCAAATGGAATGGTCCCTGGTTTCACGCCAATTGCAGCGAGTACCAGTACACCAAGGCCACCGGCAAAGCCGATACCTATCCCACCAAGACGGGCCCCCAAAAAAATGGCCAGCAGAACAATAATAAATTCTACGGCTAACATAGTGTTTACTCCTCGACAAAATGAAAATTAAAATTATGAAACTGTTATGTTAATTATTTGTGTGTGCATTAATCAAAAAAGGCACGCTTTCTGATGAGAGGCGTGCCTTTATTTTTAAGTATTATTTATGATAAACATAAATTTTTAGTCATCAAAACGTTTTGCTTTATAAGCTGGGTGTTTTAAGTTCTCAACAGAGAAAATATCGTCCAGCTCAGCTTCAGTCAGTAAACCGCGTTCAAGAACAACTTCGCGTACGCTCTTACCAGTTTCTGCACAGATTTTACCCACGATGTCACCATTATGGTGGCCAATGAATGGGTTCAAGTAAGTGACGATACCGATTGATTTAAAGACGAACGCTTCACAGATTTCTTTGTTCACAGTAATGCCGTTGATGCATTTTTCTTGCAGGTTACGACATGCGTTGCTCATCAGAGAGATAGATTCGAACATCGCTTGGCCGATAGCAGGTTCCATTACGTTTAACTGTAATTGGCCTGCTTCAGCTGCCATTGTTACACAGATATCGTTACCGATAACTTTGAAACACGCTTGGTTAACCACTTCAGGGATAACTGGGTTAACTTTTGCTGGCATAATAGAAGAACCTGCTTGTAACTCAGGTAAGTTGATTTCTTTCAGACCTGCGCGAGGACCAGAAGACAACAGACGTAAGTCGTTACAGATTTTAGACAGTTTCATTGCCAGACGTTTTAAGCCCGCGTGAACAGTGATGTAAGCACCACAGTCAGAAGTTGCTTCAATTAAGTCTTCCGCAGGAACGCATGGTAAACCAGTGACTTCTGCTAATTTTTTCACTGCCAGTTCTGAATAACCTGGTGCGGTATTCAGGCCTGTACCGATAGCAGTTGCGCCTAAGTTAACTTCGAGCAGTAATTCGATGCTGCGTTTCAGGTTTTTCTCTTCTTCTTTCAGAAGAGTAGCGAAAGCATGGAATTCTTGGCCGACGGTCATTGGAACGGCATCCTGTAACTGGGTACGACCCATTTTCAGAATGTCTTTGTATTCTTCAGCTTTAGCTTCAAAGCCTTTTTTCAGGTATTCAACAGATTCAATTAACTTCAGTACAGAGTTATACACTGCGATACGGAACCCGGTAGGGTATGCATCGTTAGTGGATTGGCTTTTGTTCAGGTGGTCATTTGGGTTTAAGAATTCATACTCACCTTTTTTATGACCCATCAGCTCAAGACCGATGTTAGCAAGGACTTCATTGGTATTCATATTCAGTGATGTGCCCGCACCACCTTGGAATACGTCAACAGGGAACTGGTCCATGCATTTGCCTTCATTTAAAACAACATCACATGCTTTGATGATGGTTTCCGCGATGTTACGTGGAATAGTGTGTTGTTCTTTGTTGGCTAAAGCCGCCGCTTTTTTAACCATAACCATGCCACGAATAAATTCTGGGACATCGTTAATAGTGCGGTCGCTGATATAAAAGTTTTCAATCGCACGCAGAGTATGAACACCATAATAGGCATCGGCTGGAACTTCTTTTTTACCTAACAGGTCTTCTTCGATACGAGTATTGTTTGACATGAGAACCTTCTTAATTAGATTACAGTTACTGTCCGTTTATGCGCTTTTTAAAAATCCATATATCGTAAAAACAAAACTTCACAGGTGATTAATATTGTAAAATAAAACTTTACAAGCGATTAACACCTTCTACTACGTTATCAGCATTATGATCTACTGATTTATGGGTAGATGATATGCCTTTAATGAAACAATGCCTTGAACCTAGATCACTATATAGTTTGATTTATGCAACAGATTTTTCATTGTGTGATATTCGTCACAGATAAGTCTGGTTAATCAAAAAAAATAGTGAGTTGAAAAGCGTTATCTTTGCCCCAATTATTATGGCTATACTAAAGAAAAAAGCGAATATTGATAGTTGTCTCTTAGATGCAGTTCACAAAGGTTTTCCGAGGGGCGTAAAATAGTTGATAGCTTATTGAAATAAAGGAGAACTTGTGCGCTGGTTACCACTAATTCTGATATGTATTCTCGTTTACATTGAATCCGTCATTTTTGTCAGAGTGGCTTCTGAAGTCGGTGTTTTGATGACGCTGATTCTGGTGGTCTTAACATCCTGTTTAGGGGTGTCTTTGGTGAAAAACCAAGGTATGAAAAATGTCCTGCAAATCCAACAGAAATTAGCGTCTGGTGAAAGCCCTGCGGCGGAAATGATCAAAAGTGTTGCGCTCGTTCTAGCGGGCTTTTTGCTCATCGTGCCAGGGTTTTTCACTGACTTTATTGGCTTATTGTTATTACTTCCACCAGTACAAAAACTTATCGTGATGCGACTAATTCCACATATTCGTTTTTACCAACCGGGTGCGGGCTTTAATCAACCAAGAAATGGTGGATACCAAAACGGTAATACGTTTGATGGGGAATTCCAACGTAAGCAAGACGACCCATCTTTTACCATTGATAATACAGATAAATCAGACTCATCAGATAAAGACGATCGTCCGAAATCGTAAATCCTTTATATTTATAGGGAGATGAAAATGAAAAATTTTTTATCTCCCCCCTTGAAGTCCTAAGGTCTAGCCCCAATCTGCTCAAACATGGTACTAGTTTATTTAAGACATGCTGGTATCGTCCTTTTACCTAGTGTGGACTTTATTTATAGGAGAACTATTAATGAAAATTCGTCCATTGCATGACCGTGTTATCGTTAAACGTAAAGAAGTAGAATCTAAATCTGCGGGTGGCATTGTTCTGACCGGTACTGCGGCAGGCAAATCAACGCGTGGTGAAGTTCTGGCAGTAGGCCAAGGCCGCATCCTCGAAAATGGCGAAATTAAAGCGCTGGATGTGAAAGTTGGCGATATCGTTATTTTTAACGACGGTTATGGCGTGAAAGCTGAAAAAATCGACAATGAAGAAGTGCTGATTATGTCCGAAAGCGACATCCTGGCAATTGTTGAAGCGTAATTTTCACTTAAAACTTCTCAACGAACGAAAAGAATTTGAAGGAAAGAGATAATGGCAGCTAAAGACGTTAAATTTGGTAGTGATGCACGTACGAAAATGCTTCGTGGTGTGAATGTTCTGGCAGACGCAGTTAAAGTAACTTTAGGTCCTAAAGGCCGTAATGTTGTTTTAGACAAATCATTTGGCTCACCAGTTATCACTAAAGACGGTGTTTCTGTTGCACGTGAAATCGAATTAGAAGATAGATTCGAAAACATGGGTGCGCAGATGGTTAAAGAAGTTGCCTCTAAAGCAAACGATGCTGCGGGTGACGGTACAACAACTGCGACAGTTTTAGCACAAGCTATCATCACTGAAGGCTTAAAAGCGGTTGCTGCGGGTATGAACCCAATGGACCTGAAACGTGGTATTGATAAAGCGGTTGTTGCTGCGGTTGAAGAGCTGAAAGCACTGTCTGTTCCATGTTCAGACACAAAAGCGATTGCACAGGTAGGTACTATTTCTGCAAACTCTGACGAAACCGTTGGTCGTTTAATCGCAGAAGCAATGGATAAAGTCGGCAAAGAAGGCGTTATCACTGTTGAAGAAGGTACAGGTCTGGAAGATGAGCTGGATGTGGTTGAAGGTATGCAGTTTGACCGCGGTTACCTGTCTCCTTATTTCATCAACAAACCAGAAACTGGTGCAGTTGAGTTAGAAAACCCATTCATCCTGTTAGTTGACAAAAAAGTTTCTAACATCCGTGAATTACTGCCAGTATTAGAAGGCGTTGCGAAAGCAAGCAAACCACTGCTGATCATCGCTGAAGATGTTGAGGGCGAAGCGCTGGCAACATTAGTTGTTAACACCATGCGTGGTATCGTCAAAGTGGCAGCGGTTAAAGCACCGGGCTTCGGTGACCGTCGTAAAGCAATGCTGCAAGATATCGCAACACTGACTAACGGTACTGTTATCTCTGAAGAGATCGGTATGGAGTTAGAAAAAGCAACATTAGAAGACTTAGGTCAAGCTAAACGTATCGTGATCAACAAAGACACCACGACTATCATTGATGGTATCGGTGAAGAAGAGGCGATTAAAGGCCGTGTTGCTCAAATCCGTCAACAAATTGAAGAATCTTCTTCAGATTACGACCGTGAAAAACTGCAAGAGCGTGTAGCGAAATTAGCTGGCGGTGTTGCGGTCATTAAAGTCGGTGCAGCAACTGAAGTTGAAATGAAAGAAAAACGCGCTCGCGTTGACGATGCTCTGCACGCAACTCGCGCAGCAGTTGAAGAAGGCGTTGTTGCTGGTGGTGGTACTGCGCTGGTTCGTGTTGCAGCGAAACTGGAAGCACTGACTGGTGAGAACGAAGAACAAAACGTTGGTATTCGTGTTGCTCTGCGTGCGATGGAAGCGCCAATGCGTCAGATCGTTGCTAACGCAGGTGAAGAAGCTTCAGTTGTGGTTAACAACGTTAAAGCGGCTAAAGGTAACGAAGGTTACAACGCAGCAACTGACACTTATGGCGACATGATCGACATGGGTATCTTGGATCCAACTAAAGTTACGCGTTCTGCTCTGCAATTTGCAGCGTCTATCGCTGGCCTGATGATCACCACTGAAGCGATGATCACTGACCTGCCAAAATCAGATGCACCTGACTTAGGTGGCGCTGGTATGGGCGGCATGGGTGGAATGGGCGGTATGATGTAAGCCATTTGGCAAACATCACGCTCTAATCACGATAATTCGTGATATAGCCTGAATAAGACCGGTACGGTGAGTTTATCTCGTCGTGCCGGTTTTTTATTGGAAACAATAAATACCTAGAATGAATGTCTATTTGATGTGATAGGCGATTTATTTTTGCGTCAACGTTGCTTAGCGGGTTATATTTAACGTAAGGTAAGTGGTTTGAATTAGCAAAGAATAGGGCAGGTTCTTGATTAATTTGTGGTAGACTCTATTCGGCTGGTGATGTGCGGCAATTGTGACGCAGTATGCGGATCACCTCCTAGCGATTTATGATAGATTGCTATCAATACCGTATTAGGCTAATAATTTTTCAAACCAGCTGCAAAAACACAATGAAAAATGAGGGAAAACATGCGAATTAAAGTCTTGCTTGGTGCTGCTGCATTACTGCTTTTAGCGGGTTGTTCAACGTCAACTAACTTGACTGCGGCAGGCTCACAAGTTCGTTTTGTTGAGAATCAACCTGGAAGTGATTGCCAACTTCTCGGTCAGGTTGCAGGGACACAAAGCAACTGGTTGAGTGGCGTAAATAATGAATCTAGCTCCATGCGCAGCGCTGCGAATGATTTACGCAATAAAGCGGCTGAAATGGGCGGAAATGTAATTTTCGGCGCGACGAGCCCTAGTGAAACCGTGTTATCTAGCTTTATCCCGCTAGACAGCAAAATGGTTGGCCAAGTCTATAAATGCCCCTAAAATGAATTAGCGACGCCCAAATAACTATTATTTGGGCGTTTTGCTGATTAGCTCTGCCTTAAATTGAGATCAAGCAGCGTTTTGCTAGGTTCTCCACCAATTTCCCGTGCAAGTTTAGGCACGAGATATCCTGATACCTTACTCAATAACTGTTGTATCAATTGGCGCGCTTCGATATCGCTGACCAAAAAATGAGCAGCACCTTGCACTTTATCCAATACATGCAAGTAGTAAGGCAGAATCCCTGCGTCAAATAAGGCATTGCTCAAATTCATCAGCGCCGTCACGTTATCATTCACTTGGCGCAGTAAAACGCTTTGATTCAATAATGTTACACCCGCTTTTTTGAGCTTCTGCATTGACCTTGTAAATGCCTCGTCAATTTCATTAGCGTGGTTGATATGCGTGACCATAATGACTTGCAAGCGCGAGCGTGCCAGTCTCTCGCATAATGCATCCGTGATCCGTTCTGGGATGACAACAGGCAAACGCGTATGAATTCTCAACCGGCTGATATGGGGAATATCCTCCAATTGGCTAATCAACCAATCGAGTTCATGGTCTTTTGCCATTAACGGATCACCACCAGAGAAGATGATTTCATTGAGTTCGGTGTGGTTTTTTATATAATCCACAGCCATCAACCAGTTATTTTTATTTCCTTTGTTATCTTCATAAGGAAAATGCCGGCGAAAACAGTAGCGACAGTTCACTGCACAGCCACCTTTAACGAGCAGTAATGCGCGGTTGTGGTATTTATGCAGTAAGCTTGGGATCTCATTATCCTGCTCTTCCAGCGGGTCGGTAGAAAAACCAGGATGTACATCAAACTCAGCTTTTGCAGTTAATACCTGCAATAACAGCGGGTCTAGTGGATCGCCTTTTTTCATTCGTGAGATAAATGGCATAGGGACACGCAATGGAAATAATTGGCGTGCCTCACGGCCTTCTTGCGAAGCAAGATGATTTTCCAAGTTAAGTATTTGCAGCAATTCATCTGGATTAGTGATTGCTTCAGCAAGTTGTTGTATCCAGACTTCTCTGGATGAGGTATTTTGAGTTACAATATCGACCATTTTTTGGCTATGCCATTTTTAGTTTATAAATTAGAGGATCACCATGGCTACTTATAGTACCAATGAATTCCGCTCAGGTCTTAAAATCATGTTAGATGGCGAGCCTTGTGTCGTTTTAGAAAGCGAATTCGTAAAACCGGGTAAAGGTCAAGCGTTCGCACGTGTGCGCATCCGTAAACTGATTTCTAACAAACTGTTGGAAAAAACCTTTAAATCTACTGATTCTGTTGAAGGCGCAGATGTCATGGATATGAACTTAACTTACCTGTACAACGACGGTGAGTTCTGGCATTTCATGAACAACGAAACTTTCGAACAGTTAGCAGCGGATGAAAAAACCGTTGGCGATAACGCGAAATGGTTAGTTGACCAAGCAGAATGTATTTTAACACTGTGGGACGGTCGTCCTATCGCGGTAACTCCACCTAACTTTGTTGAGTTAGAAATTACCGATACTGACCCAGGCCTGAAAGGTGATACCGCAGGTACCGGCGGAAAACCTGCAACACTGAGCACTGGCGCAGTTGTTAAGGTTCCACTGTTTGTTCAGATCGGTGAAGTTATCCGTGTTGATACTCGTTCAGGCGAATACGTTTCACGCGTAAAATAATGGCGTATCCTATACGGGATCGTTAAAAATAAAAAGCCGTGGTCGAGTGCCACGGCTTTTTTTGCCTCTTTTTTAGGCCTAACAGCACTTAAACCCACCTTTTCCGCCATAACGTGCATCTTGGCGTTCTTTAAAAAACTCCTCGTAAGTCATCGGAGTTTGATCGGGGTGAGTCCGCTGCATATGGGCGACGTAGTTGTCATAGTCTGGAACGCCGACCATCATTTTTGCCGCTTGGCCGAGGTATTTTGCGGCTTTTCCTAAGTTTCCAAACATAAATCCTCGTCATATTTTGTGTTGTAGCGGTGTTGGCTTCACTTGTTAACCCTAGTCACATACTGTTATGTATGCTCCTAGTTTCTCCTTCATACTTCACGCTGTTGCTGCGTTGGCTTCATTCGCTAACCCTAGTCACATACTGGCGTATGCTCCTAGGGATTATCTTCTTTGCCGCCTTGCTCCAACGTGAATTATTTTGGAGAAAGAGTATATGTCCTAAACAGTGACTAGCTTTTCCGCAAAAATCAATGATGGCGTGTATTGGCCACGATTTCCTCGTAGTTGGCTGGCATTGGCTCGTATGGCACTTCATTCGCGGTTGGTTCGCTTGATTTTAACGCTTTAAGCGCGGTGCGGATGGAGAACAGAGCCAGTAAAACCACAACAATCATAAAGAAAATCGTTAAGCCAGCATCTAAACGGTTATTGAAAATCAACTGTGTGAGCTGAGATTCCGTATATTGTGCTGGAATATTACCGCTATCAATCATCGCTTGGAATTTATTCGCTACAGCTAAGAAACCAACACGGGCATCTTCACTGAAGGTCTTTTCCCAGCCAGCGGTCATGGTACAAATCAGTAACCAAGCCGTTGGGACGAGAGCAACCCATGCGTATTTTTGGCGCTTCATTTTGAACAGTACCACAGCACATAGCATTAACGCCATACCTGCCAGCATTTGGTTTGCGATACCAAACAGCGGCCACAAGGTATTAATACCGCCGAGTGGGTCAACAACGCCTTGGTGAAGGAAATATCCCCACGCGAGCACACACAGCGCAGTTGCAATCAAGTTTGCGGGTAAGGAATCTGTCCGTTTTAGCGATGGGGAAACAACACCCAGTAAGTCTTGCAGCATAAAGCGTGCTGCACGGGTTCCTGCATCAACAGCGGTTAAGATAAACAGGGCTTCAAATAAAATCGCAAAGTGATACCAGAAGGCGACATTCATCAGCCCACCAAGCGCCCCATGCAGAATATAGGCCATCCCAACGGCAAGCGTTGGCGCACCACCGGCACGGGAGATAATACTGGTTTCACCTACTTCGCTGGCAATGGTATTGAGTTGCTCAGGGGTGATTTGGAAGCCCCAACTACTGACTACTTGCGCGGCAGATGCGACCACATCTTCGGTACCTGCTGGTGCTAACATCGCCATTGGGCTGTTCATGGCGAAATAGACACCCGGGTCAATCACACACGCGGCGACTAATGCCATGATGGCAACAAATGACTCCATTAACATGCCACCGTAACCGATGAAGCAAGCTTGATTCTCATTGGCTAACATTTTCGGCGTTGTACCGGAAGAGATCAGTGCGTGGAAGCCAGAAACTGCCCCACAGGCAATCGTAATAAATAAGAATGGGAACAAATCACCTGCCCACACAGGGCCTGTACCATCAATATATTTCGTTAGTGATGGCATTTGCAGGTTCGGATTTAAAATTAAAATACCAATTGCGAGGCCAATAATGGTCCCGATTTTTAAGAAAGTCGAAAGGTAGTCACGTGGTGCAAGCAGCAACCAAACGGGTAAAACGGCAGCGACGAAGCCATATCCGACTAACATCCACGTTAATTGCACGCCGGTATAGTCAAAATAGGGTGCCCATGTTTCACTTTCAGCAACCCATCCACCTGAAATAATGGCGAAAACAAGGAATACGAGCCCGATAATAGACACTTCACCAATGCGACCTGGGCGAATATAACGGGTATAAATCCCCATAAAAATCGCCAGTGGAATCGTAAAGGCGACCGTGTAGGTTCCCCAAGGGCTGTGAGTTAAGGCTTTTACCACGATCATCGCGAGTACCGCTAAGATGATCACCATGATCATAAAGCAGGCAATTAGCGCCAGCACACCCGCGGTGTTGCCCATTTCTTCTTTGACTAACTCGCCAAGTGAACGACCATCACGGCGCGTAGAAACAAACAACACCATAAAGTCTTGAACGGCACCTGCTAATACTACCCCAGCAAGTAACCACAGCATACCCGGCAGGTAACCCATTTGCGCAGCAAGCACAGGGCCAACTAAAGGACCTGCACCTGCAATCGCCGCAAAATGGTGACCAAATAATACTTTTTTATCTGTTGGAACGTAATCTAATCCATCATTATGACGAATTGCGGGAGTCATACGCGTTTTGTCAACTTGCAGAACTTTTTTTGCAATAAATAGCCCGTAATAGCGGTATGCAATCAAGTAAATACACACGGCTGCTACCACAATCCACAGCGCATTAATCTGCTCGCCACGATATAAGGCGATGTAACCGAGTGAAAAAGCACCGAGCAGAGCGAGCGCAATCCAAATAAATTGTTTACCCATAGCCATCCCCATCTGTTCAATGAATGATATTTGTTAGTTATTTAAGTAAAACTGAGGAAGATATAGCCATAGTTAAGTGAAAGAAAAAGTAGCTAAAACGAGACACCTAATTGAAATCTGAGATAAATTCGATAATTGCAGTGAATATCACTAATCTAAGATTATTTATTGGATTTTATTTGGTTTTCGACTAGCGAATAGCCAATTGATTGGCTGATTATCTGGGTTCTGGTTTTTAATTAGTATTATATGCTGGAGGGGGAAAAGAAAGTCAGCGGGCGAAAATACGTGAGAGCATTGATTACCGAAAGCGAAAAACCGTCGGTAATCAAATGCATTATCTTAGGCGTGTCTTAAGCGTTGGATGATTTTTTTGCCAAAAAGCGTCGTAATAAGACCGAACATGATCAAAATTAAACCAGCAACTTGTATGCCATTAATGTGCTCACCGAGGAATAATGCGCTGCTGCTTAAACCGAACACGGGCACCAATAATGAAAATGGTGCAACCCGCCATGCTTCATAGCGCCCGAGCAGTACGCCCCACAAGCCATAGCCGACAAACGTGGATAAATACGCCAAATACAAAATCACACCGAATACAGACCAATTAAAGCCAGATAACCCGTCGACAATGGCATCTTCACCTTCAAGGATCCATGAACTAATTAGGAATGGAATAATGGGGATCAATGCGCTCCAGCTCACGAGTGACAAAGCACTGCATTTTTCTGTGCCTTCGTGTTGCATGATAATTCTGTTGGTAATATTCCCACAAGCCCATGATAAACCAGCAATTAATGTGAAGGCTAAACCGAGCATTGGGATATCATCTAATCCGCCCGCAGTTGCGCCATTGGCTAACACGGTCAACCCTGCGATAGCGATAAACATGCCAATAAAATGCGTTGGTTGTAGTGTTTCTTTTAAAATCATGGCCCCAAGCAATAAGGTGAAAAAGGCTTGAGATTGCAAAATAACGGAAGTGATCCCCGCAGGCATGCCAACGCGGATAGCGCAGAATAAAAAGGCAAATTGGCCAAAGCTGATGGTCAAGCCGTACAGCAATAATAATTTGAACGGAATTTTAGGCCGCTTGAAAATAAAAATGGCAGGAAAGGCAACAAAAACAAAGCGTAATGCCCCAAGAAGTAATGGGGGAAGCGCGGTTACACCCAGTTTGATAATCACGAAGTTAACGCCCCAAATGATTACCACACAGAGGGCAAGTAATATGTCTTTGAAACTCATTCTATTTTCTCGATGAATAGGCTCGATAAGATTTCCTACTTTACCTTTGCTAGGCGCGCAGTGCGATGACAATGATGCTTATTGGCGAAAAACAGAATAAATAGGTTAAATAAGATTGTTAATTTACGCTTATTTGTTATTTTTCGTTGCTTGAGTCTGTGCTGGCGAGTGTTTATAATGAGGGGCTCATCATACGTATTCAGGACGACCTGAATCACGTCATTCAATTATGGGGACGGCCCCGAGTTATTCATGGGAGCAACGACCATGGCATGGATCGTCCTTTTATTTGCAGGTTTACTCGAAGTGGTTTGGGCTGTAGGGTTAAAATACACTCACGGTTTTACACGCTTAACACCCAGTATTATTACCATTATCGCGATTATCGCCAGTATGGGGTTATTAGCCTATGCAATGCGTGATTTACCTGTCGGAACGGCTTACGCAATCTGGACAGGGATTGGTGCAGTGGGTACAGCAATTGTTGGGATTATTTTCCTTGGTGAATCCGCCAATATGTTCCGCTTATTAAGCCTTGCCTTGATTATCACTGGGTTAATTGGGCTCAAAGTGTCGAGTTAATGATTTAATATAAAAACAGGCGGGTGAGGTAATAAGCCATCCGCCTTTACTGCTTTTTGGATACATCGTCAGGCATAAATTTTTTAGTCCTTTTGGTCTCGGTCATGATAGCGAGATGGCCAAATTTCAGCCGGCGTGACACCTAAAAATTCAGCAATAATTCTTTCTCCTTTTGGCCAGCGTCTTGAAAGTGCGTTGTTCAATGTGGATGAATTTAAGCCAACAGAACGTGATATTTCGGAAAGAGAAGATCCCTTTTTCTTTATTGCTGCAATGATATCAGCAGGGTGCCAATCTTTTTTCATAATATCTCCAGTGTTATTAGTTGAATAATGCTTGGTAGTTTTAAGAATAATATTACTGTATTTTTTATTTTCTTTTTTTAATACTATTATTAAATTATACTTTGAATGTTTTTTATTCTGTGATAGTGATATATATCCTTGGTTATTATTTTTTTATTAACATTTAATTATATTAAAAGGAATTATTATGGATGTTAAGAGTGAACTCTTGGAAAAAACATGTTCAGGTTTAAAAAATACTTTTTCTAATTATTTTGATTGGAATGATATTGACTTGTCTTTTTCAAAAGTAGATATTTTAAATAGGCAGGTTTATACTGCATCGAGTAATTATGATTGGGTTTTGATGTATTGAGATGCGGATTTGGATAAAGTGATTGGTGAGCGGCTATCGACAGGGATACAGTATTGGAGTAACTACTCAAAAGAATATATGAACACCTTATTAAGAACAGATAAGTGTAAACTAAAAGTGGATTTTTGTGCTAAATATGGAAGTGTATATGAAATTACGTCAATTAATTCTAAACGAAAGTTATCGATAAAAGATATAATGGCAATATATAAATGCCGACCTATTATTTCTGATTATACTCACGGAGTATGGAAACAAAGTGATGAAAATTATTTACCATTAAGAAGTCGTTTAGATATACCAATAGAAGGTAAGAACAGTATTAATGACTTAGAAAGTGAAATTTTAGATATTCACCAGTATATGCGTTTTGGAAATATTCGCTTTACTCGAAAAGAAATTATTACAATAAGAATGCTGCTATCTCATTGTAAAGTAAAAGAAATTAGCTATGTGCAGGGATGTTCAGAGGTGTGTGAACACAAACGAATTCAAAGGATTAAAGAGAAACTTTCTTGCCCTCATGCTTCTTCAAGTGGCTTATTTAGTGCATTAAAAGAAAATGGAATTACACTCGCCTGCTTAGAAACTTTAGTCAATTATCCTTAATTTTCAATGTATAAGATAGCTGATGTATGAAATTTTAGGGATGATAAGGATAAAAAGATGAAATGGAAATTCAGGTTTGGTGCCGTCGCAGGTAATGCACTCGAATACTATGATATTGCTGTTTTTGCTGCAATATCAACTTATTTGAGCGCTGAGCTAACAAAGTTAGGTTATGAGCAAGCGACAGAAATGGTTTGGGGGATATTTGCACTGCGTTTTTTAATACGGCCTTTAGGCGGATATATTATAGGGCGCTATGCAGATACGGTTGGGAAAAAACCTGCCTTAATATTAACAAGCTTAATTACAGGTATTGCAACATTAATGATGGCTATATTACCTATTGAACTATTAGGTAACTATACACCAGTTGCTATATTAATATTACAACTCGCTTTGTCATTTAGTTTTGCAGGGGAGTATCCGTCTTTAATTACCTACTTATTTAAAGATGCATATATTAGAGAGCAAGCAAGAGTTTCGTCTATTATTGTCGGTAGTTCTTTGCTTGGTGTTATTGCTTCTTTAGGCATTGTTTTGGTGTTAAAAAATACGCTGAATGAAGATATGATGCAATCAATAGGTTGGCGAATTCCCTTATTCATAGGGGTTGCAAATATCTTAATGAGTTTTTGGTTTAGGTTTAATCTTCCAAATTATCAAGTGATTTCTAAAGATAAACAATCAATTAATTGGAAGAATGTGTTTTGGGTGTTTTTATTCACAATTCCTGGAACTGTTACATTTTATTCTCAAAACCTATCAACATCATTGATAATAGAGCAATTAAAGATTGAAGAAATAAAAAACTATTACGCAATTTTATCGTCAAGTTTACTTTTACTCCTCATGTTAATATGTGGTTGGCTAACGGATAAATACAGCTCAGCTAAGCAGGTTTTTAATATTGGCGTCATATTAATGGTTTTCTGTTCTGCACCGCTTTATCTCATATTGCAAACGAATAACTTATTACTCGTACTAATAGCTCAACTACTAATGTCTGTTTATTCAGCAATGATATTGTGTAATTTATCAGCAGTTCTCATCAGTAAGTCAAATGGGCAGGCGGCAATTTTAGGCATTGGTTATAATGGCGCTTCAGCTTCTCTTGGAGGGATCACGCCTTTAATTGTCAGTTACCTTAGCCAATATCACTTAGCTTACGTTGGGGCATTTATCGCTGTTTGTGGGTTATCGTATTTTATTTCCTATTTACTACCAAAGCACGCTCATACTTAGCTTTTTCTCCATTCATCCCCTCGTTCAATGAGCTGAATGAGGGGATGAGCACTATTTTTTAGAGTAACAAAACCGCTACAAGACCCATGCAGTTCGGGCACCGACAGTGGTACTTTTATGCAATCGAGTATGGCTAAGGCAAAATGCATCAATGCCTGCGCTATGTTGTGAATACCACGCACCACCGCGCATTAAGGCACGTTCACCATAGTTACGCAGGTAGATTTGATCATCTGATTGTTTAATTTTGTAAGGGGCGAGACCCAATATCTTCAATAAAGTCGGAATTTTTTCACTTTCGGTCGTTCCAACTAATCGAAAAGGACTGTCCAACAGGCCCTGCGGGTAGCCTGAATCCGTTGGCTCACCATTAAAATGATGGATTTGTGCCGAGATTATCGGGGTGCCAGCATTGCCATCAAGTTTGGCTATTGGTGAATCATATTTTGCACTTGATGGGCTATTAGGGGGGATTAACTCACCACTGCTCATATCAATAGCTCGCCAATCTAACAATGCGTCATCAAGATGAATAGCGGCATCATTATTTTTTATGATTTGAATTTCTCCCGCAACTAGGCGTGCACCTGTTTGCCACTCCCAAAGGTTACCAACCAAATCGCTTACCCCTGAAAGTTGGTGATTATGGTGCCAGCTTTCCCATTGTGCATTAGTTGGGGTTGTCGGGGTGCCTTGCAAACCGCCAGTCGCTAGCCCGTCAATTCGTGGAATAAATTCATCATGGTTAAAATAATTACGGCCGTAATCCGTATTGCCATGAATAAGGTTATTGTGTTGATTAGTTAAGGCTGAGATGGCACTCCACTCTGCGTTAGTACTGATATGGCAGCCTTTACCTGATTGTTGCGCTAATGATTGAAATTGCGCTAAATCTAAATTGCATGCGGGTGATTGGTTGGGTTGGCTAACTAATTCATCATCTCGCAAACTTGCGCTGTAACAGGCGTAGAAAAAGGCATCAATAGGGCGCTCATGAATGATAAAAGCTGGATGGATACCAGTGCCTAAAGAGGGGGAAATGTCTTGTAAATCAAACTTGGGTACGATGAAGACATAGTTCGGCTGGCCTTTAGGGCTGTAAATAATGGTTCGTTGCCCATGGCTTTGTTTTTCAACTTGGGTTCGTAGTGGATCAGGGGAATAAATTGTGGTCATCATAAGCCTCTGTTTTAAAGGGAAACCCAGTAGCCTTCTTGCCACTTGATGGGTAAGAACTGTTCAGTAAAATCTTTGAAAACCGTATTAACATCCAGATCAGGGAATATGCTAGGGTGTAACCAAGTCGCAAATTTTAGAGCGGCAATAAAGCCAAATGGGCTGTCGTAAAAAGTGTGCCAAATAGCATGAACATGCTGCTGTTTGACTGCATGCAATGTTTTAAAGGCATTACGTTGCATTAAAATTTTAAGCCTTTGTTTTGCTAGCGGTAAATCTGCACCAGGGCCTAATCCTACCCAATTGCCTTTCGGGTTATAGCCACTCCAATCGGTGCCGGTGACAATCACCATTTGAGCTTGGGTGTGAATAATCGTCTCTTGGTTTAGAACACCATATGTTCCATGAATGTATTGGTTAGCAATATTCTCTCCACCCGCAAACGAGAGAAACTGACCAAAATTTCCGTTTCCGTAGGCTAAGCAACACTCTTCAGTAAAACCTGCTGCACGCTCAAGGAGTACTTTGGGCCTTATAGGATTTGCATTAGCGAGGCGAGTATTTACATTATCTAGTTGTGTTTTAATAAATCGATTGATGCGATGAGCCCTTTCTTGTAAACCAAAGACTTTCCCCATAATCGCAATGCTTTTCGGCGTATTGGTGAGTGGGTCAACACTCATATCAAGGGCAATAACAGGGACATTAGCGCGCAGTAAAAGCATGAGAAGCCCATTGGCTTGTAGACCCGAAAATGTGCCCGTTGTCGTGAAAATAATGTCAGGTTTGAGTTCCAAAATCGTTTCCAAATTAGCTTGCGCCCCGCCGATCGCGGGGAGGTGGGGTAATTGTTCAATCTTAGGAAACGCCTTACAGTATTGTTGGTAACTACGCAAATCAGCAGTACGAAAGTTACTGGGAACAGCGACAAGTTTCTCCACAAAATTGGGTATTCCCAATGTGGCAAAGAGAAAAATCAGTGATGGGTCAGCCAAATAAATTTTCTGTGCATTTTCTGGGTAAGCAATAGTGCGTCCAAGGATGTCTGTCACCTTGGGCATTGCGGCTGCGACAACTGGGCAAGGCATTGCACTTAACGTCGCCATTGCTAACCCTGCCTTAATCAAATTCCTTTTAGAACTTTCCATAAGTTGCTTACCTATTGAATTAAAAGTAGTAATTAAGTGTGGCAAGTAACGTTCTATTCGTGCCAATACTGCAATAGGTGGAACTGGTACAGCTGGCAACGTAGGATTTATTGGTGACATTACTGACAGTTAACCCCAATTCCATACCCGTGAGTTCAGGGGCTAATGCATCCATTTGGTACCTTGCACTAATATCGCCAAGCCAGACTGCTGGTACTTTAAATGTGTTGGTGTTGTCACCCCATGTTTCGCCGAGATAACGCACGCCAACGCCGACTAAAGCGCCTTCGAGGTAAGGGGAGTGAAAACGGTAGTCAACCCATGCGGAGCCGCTGTGTTTAGGGACTTGAACAGGGTGCTTATTTAAGACTGAAAGGTCTTGGCTTTCGGTGATTTTATTATCAGTAAAGGCATAGCTCACCATGACATTCACTGACGGTGTTAATGCCATACGGCTTTCAAAATCAACCCCACGAGAGCGAATTTTCCCTGTTTGATTATAGTAATCTGGATTTAGCGGGTTATGGGTGGTGACATTTTTTTGTTCTAACTCATACGCTGCAACGCTTGCCATGAGGTTATCCGATTGGTATTTAAGCCCCACTTCGGCTTGTTTTGATTCGGTTGGGATAAAGGATTTTCCATCCGCATCTGTCCCTAAAACGGGGTCAAAGCTATCGGAAAAACTGATCCATGGCGAAAAGCCATTTTCAAAAGCATAGGTTAGCCCAACGCGTTGGCTCCAAGCGGAAGTGTCATTTTTTTGCGTTGTGTGAGAGAGGTTATTATCAGTATCTAAATAAGACCAATCATAGCGTCCACTGAGGATCAAATCCCATTGTTGCCAACTAAGTTGGTCTTGTAGATAAACCCCATAACGATCAAAACGTTGGGTTGTTGATGTGCGGGAAACGGGGTAAGGTTTAAATTCAGGATGATGAGGTTTCACCCATGGATCGAAACTGACGGTTTGCGAGCCCCACCAGTCTTTATCCAGCTTTCCAGTTTGAAAATCAAACCCAGTGAGTAACTCGTGGCGAATATCGCCAGTTTTAACTTTATAAACCAGTTGGTTATCAGCAACAAAGGTTTTGGATTTGCTTGGTGAATTTTGGTAAACCGCGGTGAGTAACCGATCCCCCGCTAAGAAGCCGCGCGTGAAGTCTCGTTTAATGTGGGTATCTACATCAGAGTAGCGCATATTTTGTTTCAGTGTGACGGACGAGCTGACTTGGTAGTCAACTAATGAGGTCACTGACCACTGTGTACGTGTGGATTTTTCATGTTTGGGGTCACTGTAGTTTTGAGTGAAATCCAGCTTTCCATTTGGGTTCGGTAGCAAGCCAATTGCTTGAGCAGGCAAGGTATTATAGTGGCCAATGTGTGGATCATGTTGATATTGGCTTAAGACTGTCCAATTGAGTTTTTCATTGGGTTGCCATGTGATAGAAGGGGCCAGTAAGTAGCGAGATTGCTTCGAGGAATTCACTTGTGAATCCGTTGATAGCGCTAATCCATTCATTCGATATAGCAATGTTTCATCGTCATTCATGGCGCCAGTGGTATCAAATTTGACGGCATTGTTATCAAAATTACCTTTTTGGAACTGAATCTGATGTGATTCATTGGCACTTGGGCGGCGTGATTGCATATTGATAACCCCCCCAGCTCCTCCTTGACCATACAGTGCAGATGATGGTCCATGAACGGCTTCGATACTATTGAGTGTCCATGAATCGACTTGTGGCCCCCAGATCCCACTGTTGCCGATAACCCGTAATCCATCCAAGTAGTAATCAGCATCGAAACCACGAATTTTTGAAAAATCGATACCGCCACCAAAGGCGCCAAATTTCTCACTGGTTACACCCGCGCTGTAGCGTAAGGCTTGGCTGATTGATTCAGAAGGCAGAGTATCCATCTGCTCGCGCTTAATCACTGAAACAAATTGCGGCGTTTCCAATAAGGTGGCTGAGCTTTTTGTGGCAGTAGATTGAGTTTTACTGGCATAGCCAATAGGTTCTTGGCCTTGGTTTTCTGCGGCCGTAACGACCAAGACGTCTGTTTTGGGCTTTGCATTTGCGGTATTTGAGCAAATCAGGGCGCAGACCAATAAACTTAGGGTGGAAAGCGTGTAGGTTCGATGAGTAAATTTATGCATGCAATTTTAGCCAATAAAGTAAAAGAGAAATTTTATGGCGTTAGCATAGATCGTCGACCGACCATCAGTCAATCTAATTAATAATCATTTGCATTTAATATTGAAGGAAGGGATTCGTAGGGTGAGTGAAAAATTATTTATCGTATTGATATTAAAAATAAATATGACAGCGTTCGAAATATTTTTTTGTGTGAGATTAAAACAACGCGAGCTCGTCTGGGTGATTCACTCGCTGTATTTTTTATTTAATCAGTTGGCTAAATCGCTTATACAAAATTTCGCCTAAATTTTGTTGAGTATATTCATGGCTATTGGCGAGGTTGTCCACGGCGGCATGCATAGAGTGGTAAATCATGGTGGCAAGAAGGTCTGGAGGAAGGGCTGACCATTCTTGGTTTTTTTCGCCAAGGGTTAAAATTGCTTTGATTTGCAGGACTGCGCGCGTTTCATGGTCATTACTGCGACCGTGATATTCATCATGAAACAGCATGTCATGAACCTGTTGTTTTTCAACGTAATATTTGACACTGTTTTCGCACCAAGACTGGAGTTTATGCGCCGCACTTTTTTGCAGGGCGAGCGCGTCATCAATATTTCCTAAATACCAATCCATATAGCGAGTGCGTAAGGCTTCCATGATGTCATTTTTTGACTGGAAGTAGTGGTAAAACGTCCCTTTCGCCACATCCGCAGAGCGCACAATTTCACTGACAGTTGTGTTGACAAACCCTTTAGACAGAAAGAGCTCTTCCGCTGCATTCATCAGGTCATCAAGCCGTTCTTCTGCAGGTTTTGTTCTTGGCTTCTTAGGTGGTTGTGTCATTGGGTTTGTCTCTTAATGTCTTGTTCTAAAAAACAGTAGGAATAATGCATCATAGCATTGAAAGGTGATGTGTTAAAAGTTAGTCCATTGAAAGTATGGCCTTCTTGGTTCTATAGGTTACTTTTTGCTGAAAAAGTAAATAAGCGATGATCAAAAATAAATACATCAACGCCCCAATTAACCACACCCAGCCATCCCAAAACGATAATGTTTGGCCATAAATGAAGCTAAACAACAGTGGGCCAACAACGCCTGTGGCATTGGTTAAACTGACAAGAATACCTTGCAGTTTACCTTGGTTTTCTTGGCTCACTTGCGTAGACATTAGCCCTTGAAGTGCAGGAAGGGCGATGCTGCCCCCGGCTAGCAGAATTAGCGTTGGGTAAATTATCCAGCCTTGTGTGAGCAGTGATAAAATCAAAAATGCGCAGCCATCTACCATGAAGCCCAGTAAAATCGTTGTTTTTTCGCTAAATTTCTTCGCTACTGCCCCCGCGACGAAAGCTTGAAATAACGCATGCATCACACCAAGCCCTGCCAACGATAACCCAACTTCCATGCTACCCCATTGCAAGCGATTTTCGGTAAATAATACCCAAGTTGTCGCGGGGATCTGGCCTATCAATTGCGCCATAAAAAAGACGAATATTAGTAGTGTAATTGGCTTTATGAGTTGTATAAATGAGGTGGATATTATCGGAGCACTATGGGGTTTTTCTTGTTTTCTTTGAGTTTCTCTATCTTTAAAGATCAAAAAGGTACCGATAAAAGCCCCTGTATTTAAGATTGCGGCAATGATAAACGGCAAATGGGGAGAATATTCACCTGCAAACCCGCCAATTGTGGGGCCTGCGATTAGGCCAACACCAAAAGCGGCGCCTAGTCGCCCAAACCACTTCGTGCGTTCATGAGGTTGGGTATTATCTGCAATTACGGAGGCAGCGACTGCGCCTGTTGCACCCGTAATTCCTGAAATTAATCGCCCTAAATATAACATCCACAATGTGCTTGAGAGCGCGAGCAAGGTGTAATCAACAGCGGCACCTGCGAGAGAGAGCAATAATATCGGGCGACGCCCCAATTTATCTGACAATTTCCCTAATAGTGGGGCGAAAAAAACCTGCATGATGGCATACATTGCCAGCAATATACCGTAATGATTGGCTAAATTCTCAGCAGACACATATTCTCGCAATAATGCAGGTAGTACAGGCATGATCAGCCCAATTCCCATGGCATCGAGGCTGGTAATGGTTAGAGCTGTAATGGCGGATTTATTCATTTTTCATTTCTCTATCGATGATAGAGTTGGAATATATCCCTATCAGTGATAGAGTGTCAATCAGAAAATAAGGGGACAACCATGGCGCGATTAAATAAAGAGACGATTATTACAGCCGCTTTAGACTTACTGAACGAAGTAGGGATAGAAGGGGTAACAACGCGAAAGCTAGCTCAAAAACTAGGCGTAGAACAGCCAACGCTGTATTGGCATGTGAAAAATAAGCGGGCTTTATTGGATGAGTTATCTGTTGAAATGCTAAGACAAAACCATGACCGCTCGTTGCCGAAAGAGGGTGAAACATGGCAGGCATTTTTGCGAAATAATGCGTTAAGCTTTCGTCGAGCGCTATTGAGCTACCGTGATGGTGCAAAAGTACACTTAGGGACTCGACCTAGCGCGGAACAATATTCCACAGTAGAAACGCAACTGCAATTTATGGTGGATAACGGTTTTTCATTAAAAAAGGGTTTATATGCGATCAGTGCAGTAGGGCACTTTACGTTGGGAAGTGTGCTTGAACAGCAGGAGCATAGTGCTGCCCTGAATGAACGCGAAACGACGGATGAGAATGCAATGCCCCCATTATTAAAATCGGCGCTTCAAATCATGGATAATGATGATGGAACTGAGGCTTTTTTGTTTGGTTTAGATGCATTAATTCAAGGGATTAAACCTTAATCTTTAAGGTATGGCAAATAAGCGCAAAGCCATACCTTAAACAATGGAAAACTATTTAGAGCATTGCTTATCTATTTGGCGTTTTCTATCGACTGCTTTTTGTGCCGTTTGCATCGCCAATTGTTGGTCTGCTTGCATTCTTTTTGCGAATGCTTCAGGGTCATTACCCACTAACTCATAGAACAATTTATACTCAAGTGGTGCAACACACTTACATTTTTTCTCAACAGCCGCTTGTTGCTTTGCCCGTTTTTTATCTACTGAAGATTGTGCTTCCCCTGCCATGGGCAAATAACTGTAGGTGTTTGTGCTGACACATTCATTATAGAAATCTTTTTCGGTTGGCATTTCATTAGCACTTTCATTTTCCGTGGAAAACGAATTGGCATGGGCGGGTAATATTATGACTCCAGAAAGAAACAGCGAAATAAATAATCCTTTAAATTTCATTTTATTTTCTCTTACCATGAGTGATATAAAAATAGAGACGGTTAGTCTTTAACTTGTTTAAGTAAATATGATTAGTTTAACTTATTGATTTAAATTGGATAAATTAAGTTTTTATTATCCTTTACTTATCATAACAAGCCGATTTTTTATAACAACTAAGGTTAGTCTGAATTAAAATAAACACTATTTTAGAACAGGTAATATCTATTTTTGCGTAGTTTAAGGGTTATTTTCTATTAAATTTCATGATTAAACTTTAATTTCCTAGCCATAAAAAAATACCCCATCGTTTTCACGTATGGGGTATTGGTTCGTTTTTAAATTATTGCGTGATTACAAGGTAAATACACCAATCAGGGCAATAACACTAATGATTGCAGACCCACCATAGAAAACCCATTTTGTCGCTGGGACATGGATTTTAAAATCGTGCAGTGTGTGGTGGATACGGTGCATACCACACCAAACTGGCAGGATAATCATCAGTAATAAGAAAACACGGCCGATAAAGCTTTGGCTAAATGCCATAATGCGCTCATAGCTCAGCATTTCTGGTGCAACACCCAGTGGAATTAAAATTCCTAATAGAATGATGATTGCAGGGCCAATCACGGCGCTCCACATACCACCTGCACCAAATAATCCCCAGAAAATCGGCTCATCGGAACGTTTAGGCGTTAGATTCATCAGATTCTCCTTAGATTAAAATAACAATGCGATTGCTAAGATTGCCGCCGTAACAACAATCGTGAGAGCCCAGAAGCCTTTAACGATAGGCTCATCAGACATTTTCTTATCTTTCACAATAATACTGACTGCTTTTGGTGCAAGGTTGAACCACGTCGTGGTGTGCAGCAATGTCGCAGCCAATGTAATGATATTAATGATAAGAATGATTGGGTTGCTTAAGAACCCAACAAAACCAGCCCATGATTCTGGACCGCTTTTCAGCGCAAATACCCCATACAGGACTAAAATACTGAACCAGACCTGAAGGACGGAGGTACTTTCACGCATGATGTAAAAGCGGTAAAAACCCAGCTTTTGCCACCAGTCGCCCTTCATTTCTCTGACATAGGGTTTACGTTTCGTAGTCATGACTTCAATTCTCCTTATCGTGGCTTCAGCATGGCGATAACAAAGTCTTGCGCGCTGGCAACTTTCCCTTGCTGAATAGCGCCAGCAGGGTCGACATGCTTAGGACAGACTTCAGAACAGTAGCCTACAAACGTACAGCTCCAAACACCATTGTCCCCGTTTAATAAGGTCATGCGTTCTTTCGCACCATGGTCTCGGTTATCTAAATTGTAGCGCTCTGCCAATGTGATAGCGGCTGGGCCGATGAACTCTGGGTTCAGTCCAAATTGTGGGCAAGCTGCATAGCACAGACCACAGTTGATACAGCCTGAGAACTGATGGTATTTGGCCATCTGTGCAGGCGTTTGCTTATTCGGGCCTTCAGAAGGTTTACGATCATTACCGATGATGTACGGTTTGATGGCTTCTAAACGCTCAATAAAGTGAGTCATATCAACAACAAGGTCACGTTCGATTGGGAAGTTACCTAATGGCTCAACTTTCATACCTTGCGGGTATTCACGCAGGAATGTTTTACACGCCAGTTTAGGTACTTTATCAACCATCATGCCGCAAGAACCACAAATCGCCATACGACAAGACCAACGGTAAGACAGGTCTGGAGCGAGGTTATCTTTGATATAGCCTAACGCATCTAACAAAGAAGTTTGCTCGTCGTAAGGGACATCATACGTCACCAAATGGGGCTCACTATCCGTTTCCGGATTGTAACGCATGATCTCCATTTTTAGGTGTTTCATATCATCCATTAGCTTGCTCCTTCTTCGCCTTATCTTGAGCTTCAGCTTCGGCACCGTAAACACGTTTAGCTGGCTGAGATTTCGTGATTTTCACGTCACTGTATTCTAAACGAGGGGAGCCCTCTGGGTTATAGAATGCCAAAGTATGTTTAAGGAAATTCACATCATCACGTTCAGTACAACCTTCGTCGAGACGTTGGTGCGCACCACGTGATTCTTTACGATTGATTGCAGAGTGAGCCATACATTCCGCCACATCTAGACCAAAGCCTAATTCAATGGTGTACAGTAGGTCAGTGTTAAAGACGCTACTATGGTCGGTAATTTCGACATGTTTGAAGCGCTCTTTCAGTTCGGCAATCTTATCAACGGTTTTTTGCATTAATTCAGGTGTACGGTAGATACCGCAACCTTCTTCCATTGAAATACCCATTTCATCGCGAATTTTCGACCAGCTCTCTTTCCCTTTTTGGTTCATGAGTTTTTGCAGGTCATTTTCGATATCGCGTGTACGTGCTTCAATGGCGCTGGCATTTGCAGGGGTTGCTTCAGCCGCATGGCGTGCCGCTTCTTCACCCGCTAAACGACCAAATACCACCAGTTCTGCCAGTGAGTTAGAACCTAAACGGTTTGCACCGTGTAAGCCAACAGAAGAACACTCACCCACCGCAAACAGGCCTTTAATGCGCGTTTCAGTGCGTTGATCGGTTTCGATACCACCCATAGTATAGTGAGCGGTTGGACGAACAGGAATTGGGTCTGTTACTGGGTCAACACCCACGTAAGCTTTTGCTAATTCACAAATGAACGGTAAACGCTCATGGAGTTTTTCCGCACCAAGGTGGCGAAGATCCAGATACACAACATCACCACGGTGTGTGCTAATGGTGCGACCTGCACGCCATTCGTGCCAGAAAGCTTGAGAAACTTTGTCACGAGGACCGAGTTCCATGTATTTGTTTTCTGGCTTGCCCAGTGGCGTTTCAGGGCCCATTCCGTAATCTTGCAGGTAACGGTAGCCATCTTTGTTAACCAGAATACCACCTTCACCACGGCAACCTTCGGTCATTAAGATACCTGAACCTGGTAACCCAGTTGGGTGATATTGCACAAATTCCATATCACGCAGAGGCACGCCATGGCGGAATGCCATACCCATACCATCACCCGTAACAATACCACCATTGGTGTTGTAACGATAAACACGGCCTGCACCACCCGTTGCCATCACGATAGAGTTTGCACGAATTTGGACTTTCGTACCTTCCATCATGTTGAGTGCAACGAGTCCACGAGCTTGACCTTCATCAACAATGATATCGAGAACAAAATGCTCATCAAAACGTTGAATTTGAGGGTATTTTAATGATGTCTGGAAGAGTGTATGGAGCATGTGGAAGCCGGTTTTATCGGCTGCAAACCATGTACGCTCAATTTTCATCCCACCAAAGCGGCGAACGTTAACTGAACCATCTGGTTTACGGCTCCACGGGCAACCCCATAATTCGAGTTGGGTCATTTCTGTTGGGCAATGTTCGACGAAATAATCGACGACGTCTTGCTCACACAGCCAGTCCCCACCTGCGACAGTATCATTAAAATGATAGTCATAGGAGTCATGAGCCTGAGTAACTGCGGCTGATCCGCCCTCTGCTGCCACGGTGTGGCTACGCATTGGGTATACTTTTGAGACCAGAGCAATCTTGATATTGGGATTTGCTTCAGCGGCAGCAATCGCTGCACGTAAGCCTGCGCCCCCGGCCCCGATAATCGCTAAATCGGCATTGAAGGTTTGCACTGCGCTTCTCCATTGTTCAAGTGTAAATTGATAAATTCTTTTAAATACTTTTGATAATTAGCTAGGTCATTTTCAATTCAATCTAATGTCAAATTGTCAAATCTCTCTTTTTTAATAGTAAATAATATAATAGCTAATAATGACTTATCATGCTGTGAATTATAACGAATAGTCCCAGAGATAAATTTGATATAGAGGGGGGTTTTGGGTGAATTTACCCACAAAGTGTGAGGTGCGTCATCTTTTTATAAAATGTTTTTACAATTGGCGTTTTTTTAGTGTGTTAATGGTGAATAAAAAGGAATTTCAAATAATTATCATTATTTTTACATAAAAAAATAGGATTAAAAACCGAGTAAATTGGTCGGGTTTTATTAGCGCTAAGAGAATAATACTGATATTTGCTGCGAAGATTTTAATTCATATTGAATATTAAATTGCGACTTGCTTCACTATTTATATAAGCACATTTCTTTATTTTTTAATTTGTGTTCTTTTAATCTTTGAGAAAGAGAATTGTTCCACTTTTCTATTAACAGCTTTGTCACATAATATAAGAAATAATCATGTTTTCTATCGTCTAGGATCCAGGGCATTAGCATGATCCTTCCTACTTATTTAAGATGTAAAAAACCGTTATTCGCAAAGGTTTGCTTAATCGAGTAAAGCCGAGGATAATCATGCCATCTTTACTCACCTTTAGTACGAAGAACCCAGATTATTTCCTAGCGATGTTTTGCACCAGATAAATGTGCTTTTACGCATAGGAATGCATTGTGCGTTGTTCGACAGGTGGGTACACTGCACGACTATGTTTATTTTGGAGTCATCTTAATGAGTGATATAGCGAATTGGCAGCCAACCGCCCCCATCGCTAACCTGTTACAGCGCGCAAAAATTATTGCGGAAATCAGACGTTTTTTTACTGATCGCTGTGTACTAGAGGTAGAAACCCCCGCTATGAGTCAGGCTACCGTGACTGATTTCCATCTTGTGCCATTTGAAACACGTTTTGTTGGCCCGGGTGCTGCGCAAGGCATCAATCTTTACCTGATGACCAGTCCTGAATACCATATGAAACGTTTACTTGCGGCTGGCAGTGGGCCGATATATCAACTGGGTAAAAGCTTTCGTAATGAAGAAGCGGGTAGACACCACAACCCAGAATTTACGATGCTGGAATGGTATCGCCCACACTTTGATATGTATCGCTTAATTAATGAAGTCGATGACTTATTACAACAAGTGCTGGAATGCGAAAGTGCGGAATTACTTTCCTACCAACAAGCTTTTTTACGTCATTTAGATATTGACCCGCTATCCGCAGAAAAAAGTGAGCTGCGTGAAGTCGCTGCCCGCCTTGATTTAAGCAATATTGCGGATCACGAAGAAGATAAAGATACGCTCTTACAGCTGCTATTTACAATGGGGGTTGAGCCGCACATTGGTAAAGAAAAACCGGCGGTTGTGTATCATTTTCCTGCCACTCAGGCATCTTTAGCGGTGATTAGTACCGAAGATCACCGTGTCGCAGAACGCTTTGAGGTTTACTATAAAGGAATGGAGCTGGCGAATGGTTTCCATGAATTGACGGATGCGAGCGAACAACGCCAACGTTTTGAGCAAGATAACCGTAAGCGTGCAGCGATGGGCTTATCGGTTCAGCCGATTGATGAGCACTTATTGGCCGCATTAGAGCATGGCTTACCTGATTGCTCAGGGGTTGCTGTCGGGGTCGATCGTTTGATTATGATTGCGTTAAATGCCGAAAGGATCAGTGATGTGATTGCTTTTCCCGTCACGATTGCATAACGATTATCAAGCTTATAGCTCGTTATATAATGCAGCCAAATGGCTGCATTATCGTTTTTACAAGACAAAGAAATTATTTTTGATTTTGTAAGAACTGTACACCTAAATCAGGGAAGTCAGTAAACGCACCATCCACATCCGCTTGGTTGTAGATGATGTCATAAAGCTGCAGCCCATCTTTTGCGTATTTAGGCAGTTTATCGACACGAATGGTGAATGGGTGAACCGCCATGTTGTTTTCATGGGCTTCTTTTACCATACCATTGACTTTGATATTGGTTGGCGTGGATTCTTCACTGATTAGCATATGATAATCAGGGCCAATACCATCCGCATAGGTGGCAATTTCTTTCATTGCACCCGGTTTCATCATCCAATCGTAATTGTAATTGACCCAAGTCCCATCGGGTTTTTGCTCTTCGGTTTCATTCCAATCGGTGTAAGCGATTAACTGAATGAGCTTCAGGTTCATACCCATTTCTGGCATCAATGTATTTTTAATGCGTTTTAGTTCGTTCGCATCGAAACATTGCAGATAAACGTTGGAATCTTTTTCAACATAACCGTACTGTTTTAGCACTTCCAGCGTTTTTTTGGTGATATCTTTGCCTTCTTGGTGATGGAACCAAGGGGCTTTGATTTCAGGGTAAATACCAATATTTTTCCCAGTGGATTTATTTAAACCTTGAACAAATTCAATCTCTTCTTGGAAGGTATGAACGCGAAAGTCTGATTTACCCATTGGGAAGCGGTTCGGATAGCTTTGTACGTGTTTACCATCAACAATATCGAACCCTTCTGTGAATTTCAGAGACTTGATTTCAGGTAATGTGAAGTCAATCGCGTAATAACGGCCATCTTTACGCGCTCTGTCAGGGAAACGCTCAGCGACATCCGTTACACGGTCAAGATAATGGTCATGTAGCACAACCAGCTCATTATCTTTCGTCATTACCAAATCTTGTTCTAGAAAATCGGCACCTTGTGCATACGCCATCGCTTTAGCCGGTAAGGTGTGTTCAGGTAAGTAACCACTTGCACCACGATGGGCAATGACCACCTTGTTTGTCCCTTGCGCGGCTGCGGACACTGACATCACTAAAACCATACTTGCCACCAATGTTTTTAATGGGAAGTTCATGATTATATCTCCTTGGCACTTTTTGGATAAAAAAAGGGCCATATCATGATGATATAGCCCTCGGGTTTAGCGTTTATTCATAAACAAAATGTTTATTGAGAGTTCGCTAATTCGCGTTTGTGTTTGCTTTCGCTAATCATCACGATGAACAGCAGAACAACAGCAAGGGCTGAACCACCAATCATGACTGCGAAGCCACCGTCCCATCCGAAGTAGTCAACGGTATAACCGACGATAGCACTCGCCGCAACCGAACCACCGAGGTAGCCGAATAGCCCTGTAAAGCCAGCCGCTGTACCTGCTGCTTTTTTCGGTGCGAGTTCAAGGGCATGTAATCCAATCAACATAACAGGACCATAGATTAAGAAACCGATGATCAGCATACAAGCCATGTCAACGTTCGGGTTACCCGCTGGATTCATCCAGAATACGATAGTGGCGATGGTGACGAGAACCATGAAGAATACACCTGTCGCACCACGGTTACCGCGGAAGACTTTATCCGACATCCAACCACATAATAATGTGCCCGGGATACCAGCGTATTCATATAGGAAATAAGCCCATGAAGATTTATCCATTGCAAAGTGTTTCACTTCACGCAGGTAAGTTGGTGACCAGTCAAGAACACCGTAGCGCAGTAAGTATACGAATACGTTCGCAATCGCAATCATCCATAACAGTTTGTTAGGGAAAACGTATTTCATGAAGATTTCTTTCGCTGTTAATTCTTCTTCATCAGACGCTTTATAATCTGTTGGATAGTCGTTTTTGTACTCTTCGATTGGTGGAAGACCACAAGATTGTGGGGTATCGCGCATTAACGCAAATGCAATGATGGCAACAAGGATAGCGGCTAATGCTGGCATATACAGCGCAGCTTTCCAGTCGTTAAACCATGCCATACCTAATAGGAACAGCAATGGAGGAATACCACCACCGACGTTGTGGGCACAGTTCCATACGGAAACGATACCACCACGCTCTTTTTGTGACCACCAGTGAACCATGGTACGTCCGCAAGGAGGCCAGCCCATACCTTGGAACCAACCACAAAGGAACAGTAATACGAACATGACCATGATGCTTGATGTTGCCCATGGCACGAAGCCCATGATCAGCATCACTGCAGAGGCCAGTATCAAACCAGCGGGTAAGAAATAGCGTGGGTTTGCGCGGTCAGAGAATGACCCCATGATAAATTTAGAAAAACCGTAAGCAATTGAAATCCCTGATAAGGCGAAACCTAAGTCACCTTTAGAAAACCCTTGCTCAACAAGGTATGGCATTGCTAAGGCAAAGTTCTTTCGGACGAGATAATACGCTGCGTAACCAAAGAAAATACCCATGAAGATCTGCCAGCGAAGCTTACGATAGACTGGGTCTACCTTATCAGCTGGCAGCCTCTCTATATGAGGTGCTGGTTTAAAAATGCTTAACATATACGCCTCCGATGGCATGCTAATATTTATTTACACTTGATCGCTCTCAATGTTGAGAAAGATTGAGTGTTTATTATTGGTGAAGTAACAAAAACGAAAACAACCGAGTAATTTAAGAGCTTTTATTTTCTTAATTGCTCTAAATTGTATCCATTAGAAAACATTTTATCTGTAATCCAACGCACAATTATTGATTTTGTTTATGAAGTTGCATAGTAAATGATATTTGTGAATGGAATGGAACTAGAAATGTTAATTATTTTGTGACTTTCATCACGATATTGTTCTTTATAACACTGAAAATGTACAAATCGCTTTCGTTTTTGTTCCTTATCAAACATTGATCGCGTTTCTGCTCTATATTTAATAATAGATTATAAAAATAGAATCTATACTTATCGATTATAGAAATGTTTATTAATGTGAGGGATGCGACATGAATGGCTCATCTGTGACTGAAACGGATGTCATCATTATCGGTGGTGGCGCAACAGGTGCAGGAGTCGCTCGTGACTGCGCTCGCCGAGGTCTAAGAACCGTTTTACTTGAAAGGCACGACATCGCGACTGGCGCAACAGGGCGAAACCACGGTTTGCTCCACAGTGGCGCGCGTTATGCGGTAACCGATAGCGAATCTGCAAGAGAATGTATCGAAGAGAACAAAATCTTAAAGCGGATCGCCCATCATTGTATTGAGCGAACGGATGGCTTATTTATTACCTTGCCTGAAGACAGCCTCGATTATCAGCAAAAATTTATCACAGCTTGCCAAAGTGCAGGTATTGACGCAAATGCCATTGACCCCGCAGAGGCTATCCGTCTTGAGCCATCGGTCAACCCTGCCTTAATTGGTGCGGTTCGTGTACCTGATGGTACCGTTGACCCATTTCGTCTAACCGCTGCAAATATGCTAGATGCCAGAGAACATGGTGCAAAAGTACTGACTTACCATGAAGTTATCGGCCTTATCCGCGACGGTGATACTGTTCGAGGTGTGACTGTGTACGACCATCAAGCAAAAAAACAGTATGACATTTACGCCGAAATTGTCGTTAACGCTGGTGGGATCTGGGGGCAAAAAATTGCCGAATATGGCGAGCTAAAAATCAAAATGTTCCCTGCAAAAGGGGCATTGCTCATTTTAGGTCATCGGTTAAATAACATGGTGATCAACCGTTGCCGTAAACCTGCGGATGCGGATATTTTAGTGCCTGGTGATACGATCTCACTAATTGGGACGACTTCCACACACATTGAATATGACCAAATCGACAATATGTACGTCACTCCAGAAGAGGTTGATATTCTTATTCGCGAAGGTTCGATGTTATCACCTGCATTGGCGACAACGCGCATTTTACGTGCCTACGCAGGGGTTCGCCCTTTAGTGGCTAGCGATGATGACCCTTCAGGGCGAAATGTTAGTCGCGGTATTGTGCTTCTAGACCATGCGAAACGCGATGGAATGGAAGGCTTTATCACCATTACAGGTGGTAAATTAATGACTTATCGCCTGATGGCGGAGTGGGCAACGGATAAAGTCTGTGAAAAACTGGGACATTCTGCAAAATGTACAACAGCAGAAGCACCACTTCCGGGCTCTCAACACAGTGCAGAAGAAGCCTTGCGCAACGTAGTTTCCATTCCCGCACCAATTCGTGGTTCTGCGGTTTACCGCCACGGTGACCGTGCATCTGCCATTTTAAGCACTGATCGCTTAGATAAAAGTTTAGTGTGTGAATGTGAAGCAGTAACCGCGGGAGAGGTGCGTTATGCCGTCAATTCGCTCACAGTAAACAACTTATTGGATTTGCGCCGTCGTACCCGCGTAGGGATGGGAACTTGCCAAGGAGAGCTGTGTGCTTGTCGTGCGGCAGGTTTACTCAATCGATTTAATGTCACGACACCGCATGAAACTGAGCAGCAACTAGGTCATTTCCTCAATGAGCGTTGGAAGGGCGTGCGCCCCATCGCTTGGGGGGATGCATTGCGCGAAAGTGAGTTCACCAGTTGGGTTTATCATGGGTTATGTGGGATGAATGAAGCCACATTGGGCAAAGCATCTCAGAAGGAGGCGGATAATGAAATATGATGTCGTTGTGATGGGAGGCGGCCTTGCGGGGCTGCTTTGCGGTATTCGCCTAACCCAGTCTGGCCTGTCTTGCGCAATGGTGAGTGCAGGGCAAAATGCACTGCATTTTTCATCGGGTTCATTGGATTTATTAACCCATTTACCCGATGGCCAAATTGCAGAAAAACCACTGACAATGCTCGGTGAGTTAAAATCGCAAGCGCCTTTTCACCCCTATAGTTTGATGGGGGAAAACCACGTTGCTGAACTGGCTAGAATGGCAGAATCCATCTTGCAGCAAACGGGAATTCGCTTAAAAGGTTCTTGCGAAGAAAATCATTATCGCATCACACCGTTAGGCCATAAACGTATGACGTGGCTGAGCCCTGAGTCAGTTCCTACAGTTGGCTTACATCAAAAAATGGATGCCAGTAAAATTGCTGTTGTCGGTATTGAAGGGTTCTTGGATTTTCAGCCACAAATGGTAGCTGATGAGTTACAGCGTGAAGGAATACAGGCTAGTGCCCATTATGTACATTTGCCACTACTTGACCGGCTACGCGAAAATCCAAGTGAATTTAGAGCGATTAATGTCGCTCGCTGGCTTGATAGACCGGAAAACATGGCGCAAATCGTTGAAGAAATTTCGCCATTAATTGCTGATGCCGAAGCTGTCCTTATGCCTGCTTGTATAGGGCTGGACAGCGAACAGCCGATGTTGGAATTACAGAAACGATTAGGTAAGCAACTGTATTTATTACCCACTTTGCCACCATCATTATTAGGCATTCGCCTACATGAGATGCTATTACGCCAGTTTCGTCGCCAAGGTGGGATTGTCATGCCTGGGGATAAAGTCACGTCAGTAAATTATGCAGAAGGCCGTATTGCGTCTGTGCAGACACGTAATCACGGGGATATTTCGCTCAAGGCTAAACATTTTGTGTTGGCGACAGGTAGCTTCTTTAATAATGGCTTGGTCGCTGAGTTTGACCGTGTGTATGAGCCGCTGATGAATTTAGATTTATGTGAAATCTCAGAGCGAGCGAAGTGGACTAATAAAGAGTTTTTTGCTTCCCAACCTTATATGGCCTTTGGCGTGAAAACAGACGAAAAACTGCGGGCTCAAAAAGCAGGTGCAGCGATTGAAAACCTGTATGTCGCAGGTGCGGTACTCGGGGGCTTTGATCCATTAACCCAAGGCTGCGGTGCGGGAGTTTCAATGATTAGCGCATTATTTGCCGCGAATGAGATCATTAATGAAGTGAGTAAAAACAAAGCGATGCAGGCGGAGGTGGCACAATGAGTATTCAAGATGCAAGCTTTGAAAGCTGTATTAAATGTACGGTGTGCACAACATACTGCCCCGTTGCGAAAGTGAACCCATTGTATCCGGGCCCAAAACAAGCGGGGCCAGACGGTGAGCGCTTACGCTTAAAAGACCCAATGCTCTATGATGAAGCGCTGAAATATTGTACTAACTGTAAACGCTGTGAAGTCGCTTGCCCATCGGATGTGAAAATTGGTGATATTATTGCGCGTGCAAGAAATACCTACAGCCAGCAAAAACCGAAAATTCGCGATGCAATCCTCAGCCATACGGATTTAATGGGCTCGCTTTCTACGCCATTTGCACCAGTGGTAAATACCATCACCGGGTTAAAACCTGTGCGCCAAATTCTGGATAAAGCGTTAAAAATCGACCATCGCCGTGAACTGCCAAAATATTCATTTGGCACATTCCGCCGTTGGTATTCTAAACAAGCGGCAGAGCAAGCTAAATTTGAAGAACAAGTGGCTTTTTTCCATGGTTGTTATGTGAATTACAACCACCCGCAATTAGGGAAAGACTTAATTAAAGTCTTTAATGGCATGAACATTGGTGTACAACTGCTTAAACGTGAAAAATGTTGCGGTGTCGCATTGATTGCCAACGGGTTTATGAAGCAAGCAAAACGCCAAGCCAATGTTAATTTAGAGTCACTTCAGGAAACCATCCTCGAAAAACATATACCTGTAGTTGCGACGTCCTCAACGTGTACATTTACCATCCGTGATGAATATACCCATGTATTGGATGTAGATACCTCAGAAATGCGCGACAACATTGAGCTGGCAACGCGTTATATTTATCGTTTGTTAGAGCAAGGACGCGAACTCAAGCTGAAACATACCCCGTTAAAAGTGGCCTACCATACGCCATGCCATATGGAAAAAATGGGTTGGACATCCTACACGCTAGAGCTAATTAAACGTGTACCGGGTGTTGAGTTGATCGTGCTTGATTCCCAGTGCTGTGGTATTGCAGGGACTTACGGGTTTAAGAAAGAGAATTATGAAGTTTCACAAGGTATTGGTGCGGGGCTCTTCCGTCAGATAGAGGAAAGCGGAGCTGATATGGTTATTACAGACTGTGAAACCTGTAAATGGCAAATAGAGATGTCCACAAGTAAAAAATGCGAGCACCCGATTTCGCTCTTAGCAAGGGCATTATAATTAACTGAATTGTAGGGTTGTTATTTTTTGTTTTAGCTCAGTTTAACCCAGTTGGAGATAGCATTTCGCTATCTCCTTTTTTATGCTTAATGTTGACGAACTAATTGTTTTTTTTCTGAATTCGCAAAGAAGTATTTCAATATAAAATTCAGTAAAACGCCATAAGCAGGTAAGAAAAACAGCATGCAAATAAGTAACTTAAAGACGTAATCGACTAATGCGATTTCCACCCAATTTGCCGCCATAAAGGGGTCACTACTGCGGAAAAAGGCGATAAAGAAGAAAGCGATGGTATCAATTAAATTACCAAAAAACATGGCGCAAGCAGGTGCAACATACCAACGTGCATTTTGACGTAATTTATTGAAAACGCTGACATCTAAAATTTGCCCAAGTACATATGCCATAAAACTTGCGGCAGCAATTCGCGCAACAAATACGTTAAACTCAGAGAGTGCGGTAAAACCTTGCCATTCACCTTGGAAAAATAGCGCAGAAATAACATAAGAAATCAGCAGAGCAGGCAACATTACTGCGGTAATAATTCGCCGAGCAAGCGGTGCGCCATAGATGCGGACGGTTAAGTCAGTGGCCAAAAAGATAAAGGGAAAGGTAAACGCACCCCATGTTGTATGGAAGCCGAAAATATTAATCGGCAACTGCACAAGGTAGTTACTGGATGTAATAATTAAAATATGAAATAAAGATAGCCAAATTAACGCAGTGGCTTTTTGCTGCACAGTAAAATCAAACATATTGTACCTTTTTAGTCGCAATGGGGTGAGGGAACCCATGAAATTCATCCCTAAATCGGGAGTAGCGCATCATACGCCTGTTGCGCAACAAAAGCAAAACTGTTCATTCATCAACGCGCGTTTTATTATATAATCAATCTATTGATCTCTTTAAGAAGTCGTTTATATGTCTGATTTATTTACCAACGCAACCAAAACCCTTGATACTCTTGGCTTACGCTGCCCAGAGCCTGTGATGTTAGTGCGTAAAACTGTGCGAAATATGGCAGAAGGCGAGACGTTACTGATTATTGCCGATGACCCCGCAACGACCCGTGATATTCCCGGTTTTTGCCGTTTTATGGAGCATGACTTGCTGGCGGTTGAAGCGGAAAGCGCCCCTTACCGTTATTTGTTGCGTAAAAAAGCCAGCGGGTTATAGGTTATTGTGTGAGAAACAGTGTGGCCGTTGCCATTAGGGGCGGCAGCTGTTCTTGCGCAGTATAGAGTTAAACAATGAAAAGTAACGTTTTTTTAAATAGACTAATTGATTATTTTTAAAGATGCTTAATCTATTTTGACGTCGAATTTATCTCTTCACGGCTTAAGCCTGTACAGTTAATAATTAATTCTAAGTCGACACCGCTTTTTAAAAGATATTGAGCAGTGGTAAGTTGTTGTTTACGAAATTCTTCATGAACCTCTTTAAGGCCTATTTCAAATCCTTCTTTAAAACCTATTTCAAAACCTATTTCAAAACCTTCTTTACGGCCTTTTTCTTGTAATCTTAGCGCAATATTCATGATAACCTCTTGATGTTTTTCTGTTGTTTCACTCAGTTGCTGAACACTATATTCAAAAGGGATTGAGGCTAACTTAATCAATTTGCAATAAAGCATGCTGCTCAGTTATTGCAAGGACATGAGGTCTTCACGGCTTAAGCCTGTACTGTTAATGACTAACTGCAAGTCGACACCGCTTTTTAAAAGATATTGAGCAGTGGTAAGTTGTTGTTCATAAGCTTCTTTTCGTCCTTTTTCAATGCCTTCTTCAATGCCCTCTTTACGGCCTTTTTCTTGTAATCTCAGTGCAATATTCATGATAACCCCTTGATGTTTTTCTGTTGCTTCACTCAGTTGCTGAACACTATATTCAAAAGGGATTGAGGCTAACTTAATCAATTTGCAATAAAGCATGCTGCTCA
>NZ_JBSICC010000024.1:0-61265 GCF_058245955.1 Providencia sp. UF-224
AAATCGGTAGACACAAGGGATTTAAAATCCCTCGGCCTTTAGGCTGTGCGGGTTCAAGTCCCGCCCTGGGCACCATCACTCTTAACATTGTTAAGTTTGACAATTAACCACCTTAAGGTGGTTTTTTTGTATCTATACTTTTCTTCGCTATTATTCAAACGATTGATTCCAAATAAAGTATTTTCTATGTAAATTAACACGAAAATCGTGTAAAAATCCGTAAGTCAGACCGTTCTGCCAGTTTTTTATGTCATTATTCAACTTTTAAGAGAGAGACTGGCTATGTCACATATGAAAACAGAAGTTGTGGTTGTGCGTTTAACAAAGCACGAGCGAGCGCTATTAGACGCAGTAAAAACAAAACCATTATTAGCAGATTGGCTAAAAGAAATTGCAATGGCTGAAGTGAAAGAACAAGAAAAAAAGGATAATTGAACACTAAAATAAGGTAATTACTGTTCAGTCAGGTCATTTAATTTGATAAAGACGATGTTGTTTTTGATTAATTACCCGTTTTTGATAGTATCAAATTAGATGACTTAATTGGGATGTGTTAAGTAATGATAAAAAGGATTTTAATTACCTTACTTGTTTTTGTATTAGCGGGTTGTAGTTCAAACAAACTGGAAGCGCCCTACGGGTTTAAGTGGGGGCAAACACCTGCTGATTTAAAGCGATTGAATTTAGTTGGGTTACAATGTACTGAATTTCAAGAAAGCGGTGCGTTGTGCTCAACACCAAATACGCCAACCGTCAAAGGGCGGATGTTTTTATTGATGTTTTCTCGAGAGGAAAATACTTTGATGTTGATTTCGGCTCAAGGAAAAGATAGTCGTGATCAAGGCGTCATCTTGGCTGAGTATGATGAAATTAATCAAAGGATGTATGAAAAATATGGCATTCCAAAGAAAACAATCGAACGGTATAAACGCGATTCTTTTTTCTTAGATAAAATATCTGATGATGAAACTACGCCATTTAAACGAGTATATGAGCATAATGGAATGCAAATAATGGTGGGGATCGTCAGTAATTCCCATTTTAAAAAGATTCATGACAAAAAAGATATTATTTACTCTGTCATGATTATTTATAATTTAATTCCAAATAAGCTGCAAGATACTGCTACGAAAAATAAAATTAAGTAAAAGCACTTAATTTGATTAAAAATGCGTAATTTTTTCATCATGTTATCTCTAAATCTTAACTAAGAAAATTCCCGTAGATGGAAAAAGGGAATGATGATGAACTCAATATCATCATTTTTATGACCACCGAGAAAAACATGAAAAAGACGCTGGTACTCGCACTATTGTTAACGATAATCCCACTATCGTCCCAAGCAGGGTCACATTATTCTAGTTGTGAAAAGAAAATCATAAAGTTAGAAAAGCAGCTACGCCATCTATCTCACCATGAAAATAGGCACAAAATTGCCAAAATAAAGCAAAAAATTCATGAAATCGAAGACAAATGTTATGACAGCCGTTCAGGGGCAACTCGTATTTATGATAACTATCCACGTGGAAAAACGAGTGAGTTAGAAAGGGAATTGGAATCCTTAAGACGTGTGATTGAAGCATTAAAGGACTTAAAATAGACAAAACTGGTCTGTTCACCATGTTTATTTTCCACCAGCCTTAAGTAAATGGAGAATATCAGGTATATTAGACGCTGATTGTTAGCTACCAAGAAAGAATGACTATGATTATCAAACCTAAAATTCGTGGTTTTATCTGCACTACAGCTCACCCAGCTGGCTGTGAAGCCAATGTTCGTGAGCAAATCGCCTATGTTAAATCTCGTGGCGAATTAAAAAATGGGCCTAAAAAGGTTCTGGTTATTGGTGCATCCACCGGTTACGGTCTAGCTTCTCGTATCAATGCTGCATTTGGCAGTGGTGCGGCAACTATCGGCGTATTTTTTGAAAAGCCGGGTAGTGAGGGCAAAACAGGTTCAGCCGGTTGGTATAACTCAGCTGGATTTGACAAGGCTGCCAAAGAAGAAGGCTTGTATGCAAAAAGCATTAATGGTGATGCCTTCTCTAATGAGTGCCGTCAAACAGTCATTGATTTAATTAAACAAGATTTGGGCCAAATCGACTTAGTCGTTTATTCACTGGCTTCTCCTGTGCGTAAAATGCCAGAAACGGGGGAACTCGTGCGTTCAGCGCTGAAACCGATAGGCGAGCCGTACAAGTCTGTTGCGTTAGACACTAACAAAGACGTATTGATTGAAGCGGTTGTTGAGCCTGCGAATGAGCAAGAAATTGCTGATACTGTCAAAGTGATGGGCGGCCAGGACTGGGAACTGTGGATGAATGCGTTAGATGAAGCTGGTGTTCTGGCTGATAATGCGCAGTCAGTGGCTTATTCCTATATCGGTACTGATTTAACGTGGCCAATCTATTGGCACGGTACTTTAGGTAAAGCTAAAGAAGATTTAGACCGCGCTGCGCAAGCAATTAACCAAAAGCTGCAAGCGAAAGGCGGCTCAGCCTACGTTGCAGTATTAAAATCAGTGGTTACGCAAGCGTCTTCAGCTATTCCTGTTATGCCATTATATATCTCTATCGTGTTTAAAATCATGAAAGAACAAGGCATTCACGAAGGTTGTATAGAACAAATTCAACGCTTATTCGCAACGAAACTGTTCAGCGGTACTGCACCAGATACCGATGAAAAACACCGTTTGCGTCTAGATGATTGGGAATTACGTGATGACGTTCAAAATACTTGTCGCGAAATTTGGGAAAAACTTAACGATAACAATATCAATGAGTTGACCGATTACCAAGGTTATAAAGCTGAATTCTTGCGTTTATTCGGTTTTGGCTTAAATGGCGTCGATTACGATGCAGATTTAAGTGGTGAAGTTAACTTTGAAGTGACTGAACTGGTTTAATAAACCATACATCATTCATTTTAGATATAAAGCCCGCACATAAATGCGGGTTTTTTTATTGACTAATCTAGCGGTCAGGCAATTTTACTTTTAACAAATAATATAAATTGTTGGCTTTCATTTTCTGATATAAAGCTACGTGCGGGGATGATGATGGCGTAGACCCTATCTAAAAATAGGTACAATAAATCACCATCTGTTTGGATAAACTTTACAGCACTCCATTTTGTCGATGAAGAACCTTGGGCGCTGGTTTCGTGTATTCCTTCATCATCAAACTGATATTCACGTTCCAAAAATAAAAAACCGTCGTCATCGGGAATAGCTTTATTAAAGCTTTGTACCATTCGTAGAGCAAAGGTAATAAAGAGTAATACAGCCAACAAAAAAGAAATAAAAATTATTGGCAATGTCGCTTGAAAATACTTAAATGCAGAGGCACAGGCGACGATAAAAAAAAGTATAAAAAGAGTAAAGGGCAAGCTGCTGGTTTTCTTTTTCGAAAAATATTGGTTTTTAAAACAATAACGACTGAACCTAATGTAATCAGTTCGGTTAAGTGAAACCAAAATTGGATTTATCATAAATGGATATCTTAATTTTTTATCAGGGAATGGGCGATATTGGGATAATAGCGGTAAGCGTATCGTGTGTAAATCTGCTAGGAAAGGAATCGGATTGATATTCAGAGGAATGTCCCCGAACAGCATTCGGGGATTGACAATTATTGGTCTAAATAAACCTCACCATCACGGAAATAACCTTTAGTCGCCACAACGCCATTCTCATCGTATTCAGTAATTTTGCCCACAAGCTCACCATTATTAAAGGTTCCTACAATATGGGGCTTATTAGTTGCGCTGTTGTGGTAAATTTTAAATGGACCTGATAATTTACCATTCGCTGCTGTCAGCTCAATATCAATACGTCCATCATCATGATATGTACGGACTAAGCCATCAACTTGACAATTTTTAAGGCTAATGTCAGATTCTATTTTACCATTTTTATAGTAACTCTTTAGGTATTTATCAAAGCAACCTTTACGGATCCACGTTTTTAATTCGGGTTTACCACTGTCATATTCCGTTTCAAATGCACCATCAGCAATTCCCTTTGGTGCCTTAGTCGACGGAAATTCAATTCCCTTAAGTTCTTCGAGTGAATCAAACTTTGAACTTGAACTGGATAACCCGCCAACTTGGCAGCCAGAAATAGCCAGTGCAAAAGAAAAAAATACGACAGATTTTAATTGGTTTATTTTAAACATATTAGCCTTATCTATTGCTGTGAAAAAATTAAATTATTCAATTGCCTATATGACTATAGACGTTTTATGAAGCATTATGGTGAGAATTTTCTTAAACAATTCATTTTCTATAACGACTATTAAATTGTATTTTTAATTATTCATTTTCTTTGAGTTAAAAATACTGATTTTAGTCGTCGAGGTAATAGGGTAATTTAGCGTTAGAATACTATTTTGTGATAAAGGAAGTTACGAATGTTAGTTGTAGAGATGCTAAGCACCGGTGATGAAGTTCTACATGGCCAAATCATTGATACCAATGCGGCATGGTTGGCAGATTGTTTTTTCCAACAAGGCCTCCCTTTAAGTACAAGAACGACTGTGGGCGATAATCTAGACAGCTTAGTTAATGCCTTTTTAGAACGTAGCCAGTATGCGGATGTTTTAATTGTGAATGGTGGACTTGGGCCAACCAGTGATGATCTCAGTGCATTAGCCGCTGCCAAAGCTGTTGGTGAACCATTGATTGAGCATACGCAGTGGATTGAAGTCATGGAACGCTACTTTATCAGCCGTGGACGAGTGATGCCTGAAACGAACCGAAAACAAGCATTACTCCCTAAAAATGCAGAGCTAATTGATAATCCAGTTGGTACGGCTTGTGGGTTTTCGATAAAGCTTAACAACTGTTTGTTATTCTTTACCCCTGGCGTGCCGTCTGAGTTTAAAGTTATGGTTAATGACCAAATACTGCCACGATTGAGGGCGCAATTTACCTTACCTGAACCTCCTATTTGCTTACGTTTAACCAGTTTTGGACGTAGTGAAAGCAGTTTGGCAAAGCAATTTGACTCAATAGAGATGCCTAAGGGGTGTGTGTTAGGCTATCGCTCCTCCATGCCAATCATTGAATTAAAATTGACAGGGCCTGCTTCTCAAAAAGCGCTTATGGAGCAACAATGGCACAGTATTAGGCAAGGTGTTGGAGATAACTTAATTTTTGAAGGTACTGAAGGCTTTGCTAAGAAAATCAGCAAACAATTACAAGAAAGGCAATTAAAAGTCGCAGTGAGTGAACAGTTCAGTGCAGGGTTATTAAGTTGGACACTAAGTTCAGAAGGCGCTTTAAATAATATCAGCCATGTGATTGGGAATGACTCAGAGCAAACACTCGCAACATTAATCGACCGTGCAAAAAATATCGCTAAAGACCAATTAGCGCCTCTAGGATTAGCGGTAGGGGAATTTGATGGTCAATTTTTAAATTTCGCATTATCAACCCCAGAAAAATGCTATGCGCAAAGAATACATTATTTACCGAATAATCATTCAAAGAAAGAAAAGCAAGAAGTCAGTGTGATGCTTATGTTAGATATGCTTTCCCGTTGGTTAAATGATCGAGAAGTTATCGGGTATTATGAATGGCTAGTGCAGACTGAGACGTTAATTTTAGAATTCTAGATCAGTGATTAAATTAAGGAGGTTTATGAAAACAACGTTTTCTGGCGGATGCCTTTGTGGAGATATTCGTTTTCAGGCAACATCACCTCGTAATATTCACTCGTGTTCATGTGATATTTGCCAAAAGCATACTGGTGCACAAACGGCTGTATGGTTAGAGTTCGCGGCTGAAAATGTTGAGTGGATTGGAAAGGGTGGGAAACCTGCAATCTACCGGTCATCTGATTATTCGAGCCGAGCATTTTGCTCTAAGTGTGGTAGCTCATTGGGAGCTATTGATGATGAACCTACGGTTGCATTGTTAACTGGGGTGCTGGATGAGCCTTCTCAGTTAGCTTTGCATTTAGAATATCATTCATTCGTTGATTTAGCGCCAGCTTGGTGGTGCCACTTATTCAATTATGAGCAGTAATTGAATTTGCGCTTAGACGTGTTAAGGTCGTAAGAATTCCTGCAAACAGTAATGGTTAACTAATGGCTTTAGATACACATAGCTATATTCGTGTTCTTGAAGAACAGCCTTATCAATCAGAATTTCAGCAAGTAATAACGGCGTCAATAGATCGTCTTAGAACTTTGTTAAACAAGGATCTCCACAGTATTTATATTTATGGGAGCGTAGCGAAAGGGCAAGCAACCCCATACAAATCTGATCTTGACCTTTGTGTCATCGTTAATCAACCGCTCAGTCAAACGGAAGCATTTCAACTAGTGCAACTGCAAGAGGCTTTGGCTTCGAACTACCAAGTGATTAGTAAGGTTGATTTTGATATTGGCACATATTCGGAGGTTATGGATGAGGCTAATTTATATAGCTGGGGCTATTGGATAAAACACCACTGTCGCTGTCTTTATGGTGATGACTTAAGTCGAAAATTTATGCTATTTATGCCTTCAAGGAAAATTGTGGATGCGATAAATAGTGATTTTATCGATGTACTAAATGGTTATATTAATCAAATTAGCGCCTGCAATGATTTAACTAAGCGAAAACTTTTGCAAAGAGCGGCCGCTAGGAAGTTAATCCGTTCTACTGATCTTTTACGTAAAGAGGAAGACAAAGACTGGCCTGACAGTCTTGAGGATTATGTGCAAAAAATAGTACTGCGTTATCCAACACAAAAAAGGCAGTTACAGTATTTTTTAGATCAGGCTTTAGAACCTTTCGTGGATGACCTGCAATTTACCGTTAACCTAAAGGCGCAGATGAATTGGCTCTCTGAAGAACGGTATAATATAAAGAGATGCTAAATAGTTATTCTTCGTTAGATTGCATTGCTTCAATAATATAGTTAAAGCTTGATATTCCTTTTTTACAGGCTTTATCTTTTAAAAGTGAAGGCGTCTTATCAATAGTGCTTTTAAGTGCAGATAATTGGCTTGCATACATTTCAGCTCCAGTAATACTAGGATTGTTGCCTAGGTACTCCACCGCAGTATCCACTTTTTGGTAAAAATACTCACAAGGCTTATCACTCATCTCGATAGTCTGTAACTCTTTTATTGCATTAGGAATGAGTTGCTCAGAGTTTTGTTTAACAAGTTCTAGATATTCCCCTGATTGAACTTGCTCAATAAGAGTGGAAACTTTATTTTTCATATTGAAAAACATGACAATAGCGACAAGGAGAGCCACGACTAATACAACATTAATGGCGATACTAATTCCGAGAAAATACTTTTTCATTACATTCCTTGATTGAAAAATTGCTAGTAAAGCAGGGTAATGCAAGTAAACATTTTTGTAATTAGGATTAGCGTGAAAAATAAGGCAGCTCTAATCAGATAGCTGCCTTATTACTAATAGGAATGATAATTTAACGGACAGTTAAAACAGAGATTTTTGAGTTTTGAATGACCATCGCCGCAGTGGAACCCAAGAAATAAGTGGACATACCAGGTCGCCTTGAGCCAATGACAATTAAATCGGCAGATATCTCTTCAGCAACACGTAAGATTTCATCTCTTGGTGTACCCATTAAAACTTGAGCGCTATGCTTATTTGTTGGGATATTAAATTCTTGGATGATTTCAGCAAGCTGCTTAGTCACATTTTCTTGCTCGCTATCTGCTTTTTCGGCAAAACCAAAACCCATCGTAGTGTAAAAAGGCACAGTCGGAATAATGGCTAAAAAATGAATATGCGCATTTTCATATTCAGCCAAATATTGGATATGCGACATAACAAGATGGGCTAAACTTTTCTCTGTAATATCAATAGGTACCAAGATTTTATTATACATGTTTTTCTCCAGCTTTCATTTAATGAGTCCATGCTGTAATCGAATTTAGAATTATAAGTAGATGCTAATTTGTATTCGCCTAACATGAGTATTAGGGGTGAAGATCAATAGGCGAACAAGGTTAAATTTTGCATATTGATAATAGCTGATTAACAATATAAATACTTTGACGGCGGATTCATCTTAAGAAAGTTAATGGAAAAACATCTGATATTTTTCATGCAGCTTGTGCTATTCAAATCGCCTTAGGTTTGCTTTCTGATAGCATTATTATATGATCCATAATAATTCATATATATTTCGTATTGTCGAGGGTGTTTTGGGGATCGTAAAAATTTCAGATGAACTGCATGATTATCTGCGCCATGCAAGCCAAGTGATGTCGCGTTCAATAAACTCACAAGCTGAGTTTTGGATAAAAATAGGCATGCAGGCTGAATTGAATCCGGATAAGACATTTGCAATGTTAATCAACGAGATGCTAGAAAAAGAGCTATCTGAGGCAAAAGGAAAAGTTCATGACTAATATTACAATTAAAACAGCAGAAGAAATTGAACTGATGCGTGAGTCTGGAAGACTATTGGCCAATGTATTTAAAATGCTTGATTCAGTTATTGTGCCAGGTATGTCCACGATGGAAATAAACGACAAAGTTGAGCGTTATATTGTCGATGAATTACAGGCACGCCCTGCAAGCAAAGGGCAATATGGCTACCAGTATGTGCTAAATACCTCATTAAATGAAGTGGTTTGCCATGGCGTACCTAAAACAGATGAGATCTTGAAAAGCAAAGATATTATTAATGTTGATATTACATTGGAAAAAAATGGCTTTATTGCTGATTCAAGTAAAATGTATGTCATGCCCGATGCCTCTCCACTCGCCCGTAAACTTGTTAAAGATACGTATGCGGCAATGTGGGAGGGGATCAAACAAGTCAAGCCAGGTGCAACGTTAGGTGATATTGGTTCCGCTATTCAACATTATGCAGAATCAAAAGGTTACAGTGTAGTCCGTGAGTATTGTGGACATGGTATAGGCCGCGAAATGCATGAAGATCCACAAGTATTACACTATGGCGTTAAAGGTAAAGGTGCAGAGCTAAAAGAAGGAATGACTTTTACAATTGAACCTATGATCAACCAAGGTGGTATGAAAATTAAAACAAAAAAAGATGGCTGGACAGTTGTCACAAGGGATAAAAAATTATCAGCCCAGTCTGAACATACCATTTTAGTGACAAAAGAGGGCTATGAAGTACTGACTTTACGTGATGAAGAAAAATAGTTTTTATCAATTAATTTAAGAGTATTGAAATGAGTTTGCTTCTTATATTAGGGGCAAACTCATTTTTTTACAGTAAGTCTTAGCTATTGCCTTAAGGCAATCGCAATGCGATTAAATGCACTCATTAAGCCAATAGCAATGGTTAAGTCAGAAATTTGTACATCACTAAAATGGCGATTCAGTTCATTAAACAAGCTATCTGGAGTACCACTTTCTGCAATATTAACTACCGCTTCAGTCCATGCTAATGCAGCACGTTCAGGATCGCTAAAATGATGGCTTACTTGCCAGCCTGCTAGGGTATCAATTTTTTTATTGCTTACGCCGGAATTACGTAATGAACTCGCATGCATATCAAGGCAAAACGCACAGCCATTTATTTGTGAAACTCTTAAATAAACCAATTCAATCAGTTCGTTACCTAATCCACTTTTATTGAGGGCATTTTTACAATCAATTAGCCCTTTATAGGCTTCTGGAGATAATGTGTTATACGCTAATCTAAGTGCGCTCATGGTGTTTCCTCATATATTTATTCAGTAGATAAAATGCAAAGTACAGTAACAATGATTGTTATGGTTTAATTTTAAAGGTATCTTGGCCTAGGTAAAAGGGACAAGAATGACCAATTTTACTGGGACAAGTTTTAGGTGAGTACATTGGGAGATAATATGTTTTTAAAAATTGATACCAATATTAATACACCAATTTACCAGCAAATTTATCAGCGAATTCATGAGGGAATTAAAAATAGTCAACTAAAAGCTGGACAGCGTTTGCCCGCGGTAAGAGTATTAGCGAGTGAACTCAATGTTGCTCGAGGTACGATTGAATTAGCGTATCAGCTATTAGTTAGTGAAGGGCTACTCGAAACAAAAGGGGCTAAAGGAACCTTTATTTCCCAAACGATAAAAAACTTCCCAACAAATCGTTCTAAAGAATCCGAAGACTTGAATCTTGAAGAGAAAGGTTCTAATCAGGCAGCGCTGATAAATAATTGTCCAAAACAAAGTTCTAATGGTTATACGGTTTCCCCCTTTCAATTAGGTACTCCAGCGTTAGATGCGTTTCCTCATAAGTTATGGGCCAGAATTTCTGCAAGAATATTACGAGATAGCCATTTTGATTTGCTCAGTTACCCTGATGCCCAAGGATTAAGGCAGTTAAGGGAAGGTCTAGCTCGTTATTTAATGATATCGCGAGGAATTAACTGCTCCCCAGAACAAATATTCATCAGTTTTGGCCATCGTGCGAGTTTACAATTAATTGCTCAAAGCTTATTTGCAGTAGGAGATATCGGTTGGTTTGAGGAACCAGGCTACCATATAGCGCGTGATTTTTTACAGCAAATAGGACTAAAGTTGATACCTGTAAGCGTGGATGGGCAAGGAATTAATGTTAAACAGGGAGTAAAAGTCGCACCAGAAGCTAGATTTGCACTCGTTACACCAACACACCAAAGTCCAACAAACGTCACATTAACTTTAGAACGCAGGCTAGCATTGCTTGAATGGGCAAACCAACAAGGCAGTTGGATTATTGAAGATGATTATGATGGTGAGTTCCATTACCAAGGTCGTCCATTACCCGCACTAAAAAGTCTGGATAGCGAAGAACGTGTCATTTACTGTGGGACGTTTAGCAAAGTATTGTATCCTGCATTACGTTTATCTTATATTGTTGTTCCTTCCACCTATCGTGATCATTTCAATTCCACTGCAATGATAATGGGAAATCAATGCCCAAGTTGGCAGCAGGAGATTACGAACGTTTTTATTCAAGAAGGGCACTTTTCCCGACATTTGCGCAAAATGCGCCACCTCTATCGGCAAAGAAGAACATTTTTAATAGAGGCGATAAAAATAAAATTGCATGATGTTTTTGAAGTGGAATTACATGCTGGTGGCATGCATATTATTGTAAAAATTATCAATGGAATATCGGCAACTCAATTTTCCCAATTAGCCACATATCATGGGTTAAAAGTTGAAGCTTTAGATGATTGGTTGATAAATAAAAAAGAAAGTGCTTTTTTATTATTGGCTTTTACCAATATAAAAGATATACAGGAAGCTTTGATGTTATGCCATAAATTAAATGAAATTAGCCATAGTTTATTATCATGTGAAGAGTTTAAATAAAGAAAATCAGATTTATTTTTATCTGATTTATTTGACTTAAGCTACGGGTTTGAGCGATTTTTTATTATTGAATTTAAATAATAAATTTAATTTTAAGCTCAATAATTAAATTTTTATAATTTATTTTCTTTTTTTATTTATTTTAAATCAATATGTTGGGATTGAATTGTTTGTTATGCAATTTTTGCATAAGATTAAGTCCATTTGCATTTCTCTTTAAGTTAAAAAAATGTAACTATCCAAATCAGGCTCAAGAGTCGCATCCGATAAAAGGTTATAGCTCCAACTATAATTTTACATAAATAAAATAGGGGTACGAATGAATAGACATAAACTCATGAAACAAATTATGATAGCGATTGTGCTTGGTATTGTACTAGGCTGGGCGTGTCATAATTATGCGGCATCAGTGGAAGAAGCAAAAGATATTGCATCTTATCTAAATATTATTACTGATGTATTTTTACGATTAATAAAGATGATTATTGCACCACTTGTATTTGCTACAATTGTTTCTGGTATTGTTTCCATGGGAGGTTCATCTTCTGTTGGAAGTATTACTATTAAAGCCATGGTATGGTTTATTTCAGCAGCAGTTATTTCATTATTAATTGGCATGGTTTTTGTTAATGTATTCCAATTAGGGGTGGGGTTAAATTTAACGGTTCCTGCCGTTGCGGTTGATAGTGGGCTAAATACTTCTGGCTTTACATTAAAAGCATTTATTACCCATATTTTCCCAAAAAGTTTTGCTGAAGCGATGGCAAACAACGAAATTTTACAAATATTAGTGTTCTCTATCTTTTTCGGCTCGGGACTTGCGTTTATCTGCAAAGATAAAAAAAGCCCAATTGTGACATTAATTGAAGATTTATCACGCATCATGTTCCGTATTACAGACTATGTAATGAGCTTTGCACCCTTTGCGGTATTTGCTGCAATTGCATCTGCGGTCACAGTTGAAGGCCTCGGTTTATTATACGACTATGGAAAATTAATTGGTCTTTTCTATGTTGCGTTAGCTGTATTATGGGGTGTGCTGTTCTTTGCAGGTTACGTATTCTTAGGTAAATCTGTATTTAGCTTAGGAAAATTAATTCGTGAACCTGTTGCGTTAGCTTTTGCTACCGCAAGTAGTGAGTCCGCTTATCCAAAAACAATGGAAGCATTGAACCAATACGGTGTTCCTAAAAAAGTCACCAGTTTTGTTTTACCGCTGGGCTATTCTTTTAACTTAGATGGTTCAATGATGTACCAGTCATTTGCAGTATTATTTATTGCCAATGCGTACGGTATTGATTTGAGCATTACTGAGCAAATTCTTATTTTATTAACACTGATGGTAACAAGTAAGGGAATGGCGGGTGTTGCTCGAGCTTCTATTGTGGTCGTTGCGGCAACACTACCCATGTTTAGCTTGCCAGAAGCTGGAATACTGTTGTTGCTGGCAATTGACCAATTCCTTGATATGGGAAGAACTGCAACAAATGTTGTTGGTAACAGCATTTCTACGGCAGTTATTTCCAAGTTAGAAGAAAGAAAGGGCGGTTTAAAAGAAGATTTAGATGTGATACTTGATGAAAAAGTGACATCAACACCATAGAATTTAAGGTTGTTTAGTAATTGAAACCCTTCTGAGTTGGTTAACTTTAGAAGGGTTTTGTTTATTCAGATTAATAGCAAAATATTATTTACTTGTTTGTTTGCGCATAAACTGCCAAAAACGTTCAGATGAAATATTGAGTCTTGCTTCTGTTCGATAGATATAAACCCCCATCGTGATGGAAAGCGTGCTATCTAGGATAGCGAGTTCACTTCTCTCAAGTTCATTTTTAATTGAAAAATCTGGCAACCAACCCACACCACTTCCATTGAGCACCATACGTTTTAGGACGTCACTCATTGATGAGACAAATGATAATTCAAAAGGTAAATCGGAAGATTTGTCCATTAGCTGGTTGACTTGTCTCCCCATGTAACTTTCGTCGGTATATTTCATTAAAGGTAGTGTTGTGCCATCTAATGCAAAAATAGGTTTCTTGTTTTTATCGCACAGTGAAACAAGATGTAAACGGCTTTCAAGAATTTTTGCATGTAGAAATGGTGAGGACATTAATTCTTCATTATAGAAGGATAAAATAAAATCACTTTGTCCTTCTTTTAGTTTATGAACGGCTTCATCAACATTGATTGACTCGACAAAGAAAATTTTATCAATATTTTGTGAGAACTGGGAAATGAAATCTGGAAGAAGAAAAACAGAAAGTGAATGTGCTGCTGAGATATTAATTTTTTGTTTATCGTTATCGATACCTTTAATTCTGTTTATTTGAAAATAGACATCATCAAGTAAGTTTCTAGCATAAACAATAAAACTTTTCCCTTGAGGTGTGAGCTGCAATGGATTGGTGTTTCTATCAAATATTTCAAATCCAACGGAGGATTCGATAGATTGAATTCTGCGACTAAAAGATGATTGAGATATATTTCTTTTTTCTGCTGCTAAAGTAAAACTGCGACATTCTTCTAGAACAACAATATCGTGCAACCATTTAATTTCGAGATTACTTATCATTGTATCCTCTTATGATTATAGTTATTTATTTCCTATGCAAATTTAGCATAACTTATAGAAACTCTGCAATTACGAAAGGAGAGCATTATGCGATTATATTATTAATTTGATGGGAGGGGTTATGAAAAAAATATTAGGTATGTTAGGGGGAATGGGACCAGGTGCAACAGCAGATGCATTTTCTAAATTAATCAATAATACTAAAGCATCTAAAGATCAGGAGCACATACCTGTCATTATTGTCTCTATTCCTGACATTCCAGATAGAACGGAAAATATTATTTATGATGGGCCATCACCATTACCTGCGATGATAGATTCATTAAAAATACTTGAGGGTGCAGGGGCTTCTTGTATTGTTATGCCTTGTAATACAGCACATTATTGGTATAAGGAGCTAATGAAGGAAGTGAAAATTCCTTTTATTAGTATCATTGACGCAGCATGTAAAAGTATTATTAATAATAAAATTAAAAAAGTGGCTTTATTGGCAACAACAGCAACCATACGTACGAAATTATATCAAGATAAACTCAGCTTTAATAATGTTGAATGTATTGTCCCTGATGAGGTAAATCAATATAAAATAATGCAAAGTATTATTGCTTACAAAGCAGGTGATCTTGATAAAGCAAAAGAGTTAATTTTTCCCTATATTAATATGCTAAAGTCTGATGGTGTCGATAAATTTGTGATGGGATGCACGGAGATACCATTAATTTTAGAAGAATTAGTTGAAAAATCACCGGATGAATTTATCGATGCCACTGAGGCTTTAATCAAAGAGGCTATAGATTGGTATAATCTTAGAGATGAACAGTTTGAGCAGGAAGTGACTAGTGGGAGTTGTCACAAGTTAGTTTAATCTTTTTATAGCCAGCATCAGGGTGTATTTTAAATATAATTATTAATCCTAATATAAAAATAGTAGGCCAGTATTATTTCAGGTATTTAATGTTTTTTTATTTATGAATGGACGAATAAACTGAAGACCTATATAACAAACAAATTTGGGTTGTAAAATAAACGCTTTTTCTTAATTTATTTGGCAGTTTAGGAGTTTTGTAACTTGTAGTTAGCGGGGGAGTAGCGACAATAGGCGTTTTATTATAATTATTAGTTATTGTCAGATAGGGATCTACTCATGCAATTTAAATCGATGGTTAAATTGGTTATTGGTGCAGCAGTGCTGCTTGTTCTTGGGCTTGTTGGGATTAACTCATATACCATTGTTCAAGATGGGTCTGTAAAAGTTGGTACATTTTTAGGGAAAGTTGATCCGGTGGCATATGATGCCGGGCTGCACTTTCCTATTAACCCATTTACTAACTTCGACACATACTCAACAAAAGATATTCGTGTTTCATTAAAGGAACTTAGGGTTCCTTCACAGGATAAACTGAAATCAATTGTTGATATTACTGTTATGCTGCAATTTGATGGTGCAAAAGCGCCCGTATTACGTATTAATGGTGGTACTGAAAGTGAGGCGTTGGATAAATATGTGCGCCAAAAACTGATCTCAACAATTTTAGAATTTGGTAAAGACGTGGCAAATGCCCAAGATCTTTATACCGCAGATACACAGAGGAAATTACAAGATTCCATTCGAGATGCAATTCAAGGTTATGCATCGCCATATGGTTACACGATTAAAGAAATTATGATCCAAGATATTACCTTACCAGAGGTGGTTCAGGAACAAGTGGTTAATACTAAAATGCGCCAAGAGCAAATTAACCAAGCAAAAGCTGAAGCAGAAAAAGAACGTGAATTAGCGCAGAAGAAAGTTGTCATTGCAGAAGCTGAGCGTGAGTCTGCGGAGCAACAAGCGATTGCTAGAGAACGTAATGCGCAAGCAAATGCATTTGCGATGCGCCAAGAGGCGGATGCAAAATTATATGCAGCACAAAAAGAATCAGAGTCTAATGCAATATTACAGCGCACAATTACCCGTGAAATGATCAATTGGAAGCAGTTAGAGATTGAACAGATTAAAGCGCACAAATATAAAGGCGAAGTGCCTAATATTGTTGTTGGTGCTGATTACGACGGCAAAATGATTATGGATATGCGCAGTAGTCAATAATTTAGTCTGAATATTTTTTTTAACTAAGACCAGCTTTATGCAAAGTAGAGCTGGTTTTTTTATAAGTAAAATAAGCATTATTAGCGCGAATAGAGTGGATTAAATGAAGTTTAATAGCCGCTATGGTGATATTAAATGCAAAAATTCTGAGATGAAAGAGAGAAGGATGAGGCTAAGGTGATAGCAGTAAGCTCATGTTTATTAGGGTTTTGTGTAAGGTATGATGGTCAGCATCAACTCTACGCCCCCTTAAAAGAACTCTATGAAGCAGGTAAGGTGGTCAGCATCTGCCCTGAAGTTTTTGGCGGGCTACCAACCCCCAGAGCACCCGCAGAAATACTCGGTGGCAATGGCGAAGATGTCTTATTAGGACAAGCTAAGATTATAGATAGCCAAGGCATTGATGTTACACAGGCTTTTGTTCGAGGTGCGGAAATAGCACTCAAAAAAGTGCAAGATTTAAATATCAGTGTTGTTGTTCTTAAGGCCAATAGCCCATCTTGTGGAAGCCAACAAATTTATAGCGGTGAGTTCAATGGTTCACTAAAAACAGGCATGGGAGTTTGTGCTGCATTATTTAAACAAAATAATATTCAAATTTTGGATGAAAACTCGCCAAATTTAATATCAGTGGTTAACGCATCACTTGATAATGCAACGTAACAATAGCGTTAGGTAATTTATGATACAAATCCGTGCTGTCGATAAATTCAATTTTTGGGATGTTGGGGAATTAACCTCTAATAAGGATGGCATTGCTACTGTTTTAGAGGAGTATGTATGTTGCAATGCATTTTCAATTGCTGAATCTCATTTTTATCCTGAGTATAAACCGCATGCGCTTTATCAGGGAGAGATCTTGATAGGCTTTTTTATGTATAAAATATTAGAGGATAAACCCCAAGAAGCTTTTATTTGCCGCTTTATGTTAGATCATAAATTTATAGGACAAGGGTTGGGTAATCAATCTTTCTTTGCGATTATCAAGTACCTCAAAGGGAGTGGGGTAAATAGAATTTCTTTGGGCTTAGATGATGAAAATAATATTGCAAAAAAAGTTTATATGAATCATGGTTTTAAATTTACCAATAAAATTTTGGATGGTGAGCATATTTATGCTATAGAGTTTTAATGTGTCAATTTGATCCTTTATAAAATTGGCTATAGTCTTCTACTATGATAATTAAAGACAAAAAAACTATGGGTAACGTAATGAAAAAACAGTTTATTGTGATTAGGAGCCATACATCGGAGTATCCTAACCCTATCCATTTTTCAGCGGGAGACCCGCTGGTGGTCGGCGAAAAATATGTAGGAGATGAAGGTTGGGACAATTGGTACTTTTGTTCATGTAATGGTTTAAGTGGCTGGGTTCCCAAACAATTAATCGAGTTAACTGGCGTAACTACGGGAATTGCTAAAGAAAGCTACAGCGCATTGGAACTGAATGTAGAGCCTCAGGAAAAGGTTATTGGATATCAAAAAACCAATGGATGGGTTTGGTGTGAAAAATTAGATTCACAAGAGCAAGGTTGGCTCCCTGAATTAAATCTACAAGAAATCTAGAGAATAAGCTCTCTTTTATAAAGCTGGGGCAAAATTTCTCTGGAAGTATCATGATTGAATGAATGGCCCTTATTTGAACGAGTTTTAGGCTTTTTTATCCGTTGGTCGTCAACTATTATTCCCAGCTCAATAAAAGGTGTGCTTTTTTCATCTAAAAAAATCAATATGATCATATCGGCACTATATATCTCGCTTTCTTTTTAACTTTAAGTCAAATTAATGTCTTTTAATGCTAAACAAAAAGCAAGCCACACTGAAAATTACACATTTTAAGTCATTACTGGATAATGATTTAGTGATCTTATCTAAATATCCTATTTTAGAGTTTCCTTGCTAGATAGTTATCTCGTAATCGTGGTATATCATCAGGAAATAAATCTGATGAGTTTAAATGATGTTTAATATCTCTGAGTTGATTAATGATTCGCCAATAGATTCGATTCTTTTATTTGTGATCACGTTTGTTTTATTAATTTTATCTGCTTATATTGGTAAATATATTTTTAAGCGTAAGTCGGCTCATGAAGAAGTTGCAGATGATGAAGCTAAAATTATCCTGGGGGCAATTTTATCTCTGCTAGGTTTACTGATTGGCTTTGTGCTCTCTATTTCTATTAATGGCTATAATAACCGCCAACAAACAGAAGAAAATGAAGCGATTGCAATTGGAACGGCATACCAACGTGCACAATTGTTAAATGCAGATGATAGAAATAAAGCCTCTCACCTTTTGCAGCAATATTTAGAAGCACGTATTGAGTTCTTCAAATCAGGGATCAGTGATGAAAATAGTCAATGGCGGATGGTTTCTCTGGAGAAACAAAACCAGCTTTGGGAAATCGCTGTCAAAGAAGCAAATCAATCGCCAAACCCAGTTGTTGCCTCGGTACTTACTGCATTTAGCGATCTTTATCTTTCCCAACAAAAAACAATGGCAAGTTGGCGGCATCAAATTCCCAATGCGACTTGGTTTCTCCTCATCTTTTTTGCTATCTGTTCGAACGTGCTTATTGGCTATAACATTCGAGGTACTAAAGGGAAAAATTGGCTGATCCTCATTCTACCCTCATTAACTACGTTGGCATTATTTATGATTGCAGAAATTGATGTGCCGGGAGAGGGGATGATCCATGTCGTTCCTGACGACTTAGTATTATTGCAGGAATTCTTATTTAAGGATGGTGCATGGCTGGGAAAGTAGAATAAAAGTAAGACTCCCCAAGTAAAATAGCTTGGGGAGTTTACTAGATTAGCGAACGATAATACCTAATAAAATTCCGATGGCACCAAAGTCAGCATCACTAAATGTGGTGTTTGCGATACCAATATCCCCAAGAACAGGTAATAAGAATACAGGTAAGAAGGTGATTAATAAGCCTTGCGCAAATGCACCTAAAATAGCGCCGCGGCGGCCGCCTGTTGCGTTACCGAATACCCCAGCAGCAGCTCCCACAAAGAAGTGTGGTACCACACCTGGGATAATCACGGTCATATTTAAGGCATACAATAAGAACATGCCGATGACACCTGCAGCGAAGCTACTTAAGAAACCGACTAATACCGCATTTGGGGCATAAGGGAATACCACTGGGCAGTCTAAAGCAGGTTTTGCATTTGGTACGAGTTTGTCTGAGATCCCTTTAAATGCAGGGACAATTTCAGCAATAACCATACGCACACCTTGCAGGATAATGTATACCCCAGCAGCGAACGTAATAGATTGCATTAATGAGAACATAAACCAGTTTTTGCCACCACTCACTTCACGTACAAAATCACCGCCCGCAAATAAGCAAGTAATGATAAAGATAATGAACATGGTGAACGAAATAGCCACTGGTGTATCACGCAGGAATAGCAAGCTTTTTGGCACATTCATGTCTTCAGTCGAATGTTCTTTATTACCAAATTTGCTACCAATAAACCCAGCTAAAACATAAGAGATGGTTGAAAAGTGGCCAATGGCAACATCATCAGAACCAGTAACCTTTTTCATATATGGGTGTGCTATGGCAGGGAAAAACACCATACAGAAGCCCACAATTAAAGAACCAACAGTAACCAACATAGTGCCTTCCATTCCAGCAGTTGCTAGAATAACGGCAATCATCATAGACATAAATAATGTGTGATGACCCGTTAGGAAGATAAATTTCCATGGTGTTAAGCGAGCAATCAAGATATTGATTAACATCGCAAAGAACATGATCATGGCCATTTCACGACCAAAGCTTTTTTGTGCGATAGACACAATTGCTTCGTTATTTGGTACTACGCCGTTGATGCCAAAAGCATGTTGGAAGATGGCTGAGAAGTCACCTAATGAGCTCACCACTAAGCCTGCACCTGCACCTAGAATGACAAAACCCATGATGGTTTTAATGGTGCCTTTAATGCATTCGGTGACTGGTTTTTTTTGTGCGATCAGACCGATAAGGGCGATAAGACCGACTAAAATAGCAGGTTCAGATAAAACATCCTGCATCAGAAAACGAAAGAATGACATAGTGCCTCCGCTTACATCGCACCAAGTTTTTGTAATGCAACGGTGAGGCGCTCTTTCATGGCAACTTTATCAATCATGTTTTCCAGCGCGACGATTTCACCACCCACTTGTTGAGCAACTAGCTGCTCAGCAATATCACTTGTGCCAACAAAAATATCACTGACAGTGCCTTTCGCTGAACCTAAATCCACATGGTCAACTTCAGCGCTGACTTGCATGTCTTTTAAAATATTTTTGATGCTCATTTCCATCATTAAACTGGTGCCTAAGCCATTTCCACAAACAACGGTGATTTTCATAATGTTTACCTTAATATTAAATTATTCGTATTTAGCGATGATTTTAAGAATGTCATCGACGTTTTCTGATTGCATGATGCTGTCAATATCTTCTTGATTATCAAATAGCTCAGCAAGTTTTGCGATAGCGCCGATGTGGCTATTGCTATCTGTCGCAGCAAGGACGATAAGTAATTTGATAGGGTCATTGCCTTCTGAGCCAAATTCTACGCCTTGCTTAATCACGGTTAAGCCAAGGGATAGCTGATTTACGCCATCTTCAGGACGAGCATGAGGCATGGCAATACCTGGGCCTAATACATAATATGGACCAATTTTTTCGTGTGATTTGATGATCGCATCGATATATTGCGGTTCGATTAACTTATTATTAATTAATGGTTTACAGGCGATTTTTATCGCATCTTGCCAATCTGCGGCACTTTCGACGACCTGAATAACATTCGAGGTCAGTAAAGTCGTAAGCATTGGGTTGCTCCTGGTTGATTAAATTTTTATCTTTTTAATGGTTGAGTGAATAGTAGTGATCTATGGTAGCGCTATCTAGCTGATTTGTTCATTTTCGTGATAGCGCTATCATTTTGAATAAATATTGCGAACAAAGGCTAAATGAATAGACTTGTAAGCTGATTAACAAATTCAACCTGTGCTAAGTTAATGCTGTTGAATAATAAGTTTAGGCTAAATAAAAGTATTACATGCAAAAAACACGAAAAAGAAAAAATACTGGGCGGGTGACGTTACAGGATGTGGCTAAATACGCAGGCGTTGGCTCAATGACGGTGTCCCGTGCTTTGCGAACGCCAGAATTAGTCTCAGACAACCTGCGTGAAAAGATTAACGCAGCCGTTGAGGAGCTTGGTTATATCCCTAATTCCGCCGCGGGGATTTTAGCATCTGGGCAAAGCCGAATTGTTGCGGTGTTAATTCCTTCTTTGCGTGATAATGCGAGTTCAGTTTTTTTGCAAGCATTACAAGAAGTATTGAACAAAAATAATTATCAAGTGGTTATTGGTAGCCATGATTATCAGCAGAAAAAAGAATCAGAAGTTTTATCGACGTTATTACAAAGTAACCCTGCGGCGCTGATTATATTTGGAGCGGTTAATTCACAAAGCATTTTTAATTATCTTAAAAATTTGGATATTCCAGTTATTAACGTAGCAGGGGAATCCAACCATCCTATTACTTTAAATATTAAAAGTAACATTGGTGAAGCAGTTAATTTTTTAACCCATTTTTTATTGCAAAAAGGATACAAAAAAATAGGTTATATTGGTGCCCAAATGGACAGCAAAATGCAAAGCCAGCAACTGAGTGGTTGGAATAAAGCTATGTTGGCTTATAACCAGAGTGCTGACCAAAGCATTACAACACCGTATGTTGCTACAATGGATTTTGGTCGTCAGGCGATTAGTGAAATGTTAACGCGACAGCCAGAACTTGAAGCCGTTATTTGCAGCCATGAAATGATAGCACTTGGCGTACTTTTTGAGTGTCAACGGCGTTTAATTAAAGTGCCGAAAATGCTTGCGCTCGCTTGTGTAGAAGGTTCATCAAATTGCGATCATATTCAGCCGTCCCTGACCTCTGTTCGTATTGATTACAGTAAAATGGCACGAGAAACCGCTAAAAAGCTACAGAAATGGTTAGCCGAGCCTGATACTGATTTTTCAGAGACTCAAGAAGAGATCATTTTTCCCTACAAGTTTGAAGCCAGACAAAGTGCATAAAATATAGCTCGTTGGTTTAAGTTCACGTTTTAGCGTGTAATTAAATATCTGATGGATAAAAAATCGGGAGGTAAGTCAATGTTTGATGAAAATCAGGATTGTTTTTTTGTCTCTCGAAATAAGATTGTCGGTTGGGTCACTGCATCCTATTTATTCCCTGCTAATGTATAACGAGGGCAGTTAACTGCCTGCATATTATAGTCAGTCCATTACTCAATGAGTTCATTGAGCCATTACTGGGGAGTCACCATGAAATTTCTTAAAACTATCATATCAACGGCTATTTTAGCTTCTTGCAGCGTGAGTGCTGCAACGACAGGTTCTGAAGTTCTAAAAGTACAAGACGGCGGTACACCGAATAAAGTTTATGTCGCCAATAAACCGACCATTAAAGTGGCAACTTACAATATTGGTAAGAATGAATTAGCATCAGATGTAGCGAATTTAGATAACTTAAGTAAGGCAATTGGTAAGATAGATGCTGATGTTATAGTTTTAACTGAGATTGATAATAAAACGGTGCGCAGTAAAAAAGTTCACCAACTTGAAGAAATCGCCAAAGCAAACAAGATGGATTTTGCCTTCGGTAAAGCATTAGATTTTGATGGTGGCGAATATGGCGTCGGAATTTTATCAAAATACAAAATAGAGAAATCCCAAGTTGTTAATTTACCATCAGGTGATGCAGAGCAGCGTGTAGTATTAATTTCACAGATAACTAAGCCTGGTTTTGATGCACCAATTATTGTGATGGGAACGCATCTTGATTGGCAGAAAGATCCAACTATTCGTATTGGCCAAGTACGCCATATTTTAGATGCGAGCATTGGTGATACAGATACAGGCTTTGATAATATCGCAGCATCGATAAAAATATTAGCAGGGGACTTTAATTCTACGGCGAATGAGCAGCCTATTCAGGAAATTCGTTATATGTGGAACCCTGTACAGAAACAAGGAGTCGATTATCGCAGTTGGCCCGCGGTAAACCCAGCGATTGACATTGACCATATTTTTACATTTAAAGGCCAAGTGTGGGATGTGAAGAACATGCAGATCCCAACCGATGGAAAAGAATTCCAATGGTCGAGTGTTAGTGACCATCTTCCAATTATTGCTGAATTAGAATTACAAGAGCAGTAAAATTTGCTTAGGATTTATTCTTATAAAAGACCTCTATTGTGAGGTCTTTTTTATTTCTTGCGCTTTTGTAATAACCTTTGCCTTTCAATATAACGTTCCTCAGCAATAGCCAGATACTGTGCAATAGTCAGGTAGATTTGTTCTTGGGGAACTGAGATGAAGTTACAGCTCATGGAGTCAGTCATTTGGGACATAAAACCAGCCATAAAATCGGGGATATTTGCATATTGATTAGCGACATGCGTGTAGTAAAACTGATAGATATAGGACGCTTGCGAATGGCTAAGTTCCATTTTATTGGTGAGGTTATTTGCTGCAAGCAAGAGTAGTTGGTTATTTGTCATGAGATCCCCTTTTTTTAGGTCACAAATGCTACCTGATTTCTCTATATTATTTTATCAAAATTAGTCGGATAATTTTAAGTATTCGTTGTTGGCTTTAGTGTCTTAAGAATATTCTGTATTTTTATTGATTTAAGATAAGTGGAAGCCAAAGGTAGTTTGTTTTTATGAAATTGCAATAGTGATGGTTAGTTAATTTCAGTTAAATATTCTAATGCTTGTTGTGTTAATATGTTGTTAATACAAATTTTTTTTCATCATTTTAATAATTATGGATACATAAGTGATATGATTTTTCTATTTAAAATCAGTTGATTAGGTTGTTTTTATTTTGAGGTTTTTGCTGTTTTGTTAATGGGGGTTGTAAAATAAAGAGATAAAAATATATCGTTTAGAATTTTTTTCTTATTTTTGGGTTAAACGAAATAAATTTGATTATCCTTATGAATAAAAAGGATTTTTTGGTTTGTTTTTTGATGGTTTAATTTAATGGTATAACGTAAATTGAAATGAATTATATTTATTGATACTCACTTGGTGAGTACGAGTACTCGCAATTAGTGTTTATTCACAATTGGCAACATTATTATGTACATTGTATTATTTAATAATATATTGAATATAAGTAATATTAAACAGTATTAAACTGTTAAGGTGAATTATTGTTTCTGATGCTGTAGGTATGAAACCTTTTTTGTATAAAAAATACAAATTGCAACAGTTAATCTTTAAGGTACTATTTATATCTGAGGATTAATACTGGTATACTTACTCATGTAATAGGTAAAATGAAGTGTAAATACGGAATAAACGGTGCTGGTTAGAGTAAATTGATTTTTACTAAAGGTGACTTTTACGCGAAATTAAAATTAGAAAGGTCGGGCTTTCTAATAAATTATTCTTATATGGATTGGCAAGCCTATTATTAAAATAATTATTACTTTCTTACAATTAACTAAATATATCTACTTACATACCTTTTAAGCAAAGGTATGGTGAACGATTTTGGTCAATTGGTTGTGTCACTGCGTTTATGAGAGCTTAAATATGAACATAATAAAGTTGCTCACAATACTATTATTAACGGGATGCTCTTTTATTTTAGGCGTCACGTTGAACTATTCACCAACTCCAGATTTGGTGAAGATGGCGAAAACGAGTGTGGAGGATTACTTATCCTACCCAGAGTCAGCTTCTTTTAGGAATGTGCAATATAATTTTATTCGACAAACCGCAGATAAAGGGGATTTAGGTTATATCTGTGGTGAAGTGTTTCGAGTTAAAAATGCAAAACTTGAAGGTTATAAGAAATTCATTGTGAAAGCTTATAATGATAAAGATGGGCGCGTCACAATGTCCATACCACTTGTAGAAGGGGATTATGATTTATTACCAATGGAAATGATGGATTCTCTATGGAATAAGTATTGTTTCTAATTTGATTGCGAGTGATAAAGAAAGCCATTTTGGCTTTCTTTATCTGAAGATATTTTAACCCTTGAGTTCTCTTGCGCACTGCTGAAGCTTTATAAAAGAAGCAAAACGCGTATCGTGGCGCGTCTGGTAACTTTCATTTGCGTAGTAAGTTAAATCAATTTCACTGAATTGATCCATGGCTTGAGCCACATCGTCACAGACTTTACCTGCAACAGCACCTAAAATGGCTGAACCGAGTAAAACAGGTTCGCTAGCTTGTGTTGAAATAACAGGTACACCGCATGCATCCGCTAATAATTGACGAATTAATGGGTGTTGTCCTGCTCCACCACTCACAACAATGTTCTCAATTGCTGCACCTGATTTTGCTTGTGCTTCAATGATTTGTCTTAAACCATAGCCAATACCACATACACCAGCAACATAGAATGACAGTAAATTCTCTAAGCTGTTGTCCATGGTGAGTCCCGCAATAACTGCTCTTGCATGTGGGTCAGCAAATGGTGCGCGGTTACCTAAAAATTCAGGAACTACATGAATTTTCTCAGCAAGTTCAACAGATTGAGATGCCGATGTTGTCTTTTCTAACACGAGGTCAGCTAAGTAGACAGGAAGTGGTTTTCCTTGCTCTTTTGCAGTAATTTGTGCGCCTACGCAAGCAGGGTGGAGGGATAGTAGCTGATCAATCGCTGCACCAGCGGCGCTTTGGCCACCTTCGTTCAACCACATGCCAGGAACCATAGCGCTATAATATGGCCCCCAAACACCAGGGATGAAAACAGGCTCTTTGGTCGTTGTCATGGTACAAGATGATGTGCCAAAGACATATGCCATGTTGGCAATCGCATCACCATTGACACCCACTGTACCAATACCGCCAGCATGGGCATCAATCATACCTGCTGCAACAGGGGTACCTGCTAATAAGCCCATTTGCTGTGCTGCATCGTCTGTTAAGCCAGAACCACAAGGGGTTCCTGGTTCAACAATCAATTGTCCTATACGGGCAAATTTCTCATCAGCTAGCTCAGATAAACCAATCTGATGGAAGTAGTCTGCATCCCAGCGTTTTTCATGGGCGAGATAAGTCCATTTGCAGGTTACTGTGCAAGTTGAACGAGCTAATGAGTCAGTTGATTTCCACGTCAAGAAATCCGCTAAATCAAAAAATTGCCATGCTTTTTCATAGGTTTGAGGTAAATTTTCTTTCAACCATAAAATCTTTGGTGTTTCCATTTCAGGTGAAATTTTACCGCCGACATAATTTAAAACAGGGTGTTTTAGCTGGTTAATACGTTCAGCTTGTTCAGTTGCACGGTGATCCATCCACACAATAATATTACGGTTTGGATCTTGAGTGGGACTAACAGAAACGGGTTGTTTATCGTGCCCGATAACAACGAGTGAACAGGTTGCATCGAAACCAATACCTGCAACTTGCTGGGGGGAAACTTGTGAAGAAGCGACCGCTTGCTTGACACAATAACAAACAGCTTCCCAAATCTGGTTACTTGACTGCTCAGCGAAGTGAGCGCTATCTCGGTAAAGTGTAATATCTTGTTTGGCTGAGGATAGCATTTTGCCAGACATATCAAATACACCGGCTCGGGCGCTACCTGTTCCAACATCAATACCGATAACCACTTTATCATTTTGAGGGGTTGAGTGATGCATTTTACCTCCAAAAATTAGCTGTTAAAAATAGGATAAAGCGTTATAGGTCGACACTGTTTGGCACAATGACAAGGTCACGAACCGTAACATGTTTTGGGCGAGTTAACATAAAGAGTACCGCTTCGGCAACTTCAATGGGCTGCATTAAGCTGCCATTTGCAAGAGCTTCTTCCATTTTTTCTTTTGGCCAATCATCCAATAATGCGGTGACGACAGGACCTGGTAAGACGGCACCAACACGGACACCATGCTCGGAAACTTGGCGGCGAGTTGAATGAACAAAGGCTTGAACCGCAAATTTAGATGCGGTGTATATTGGCTCCCAAATAACAGGAACAACACCCGCAATTGAGCTGGTGAATAAGACATCACCTGATTTTTGGGCAATAAAGTGAGGCAAAACGGCACGAACACTACGGAAAGCCGCGTTGATATTGAGATTTAACACCTTATCCCAAACATCAGGATCACCCTCTGCAACAGGACCGCCAATATAAGCCCCTGCATTTGCATGGAAAATATCTAAACGGCCTGCTTTGGCAAGGATTGCATCTAACATGCCGTCAACTTGTTTGGTGTTCATTAAATCAATGACTAGAGGGATTGCATTTTCGCCTAACTCGGCGACAAGTTGATTTAATCTATCTTCAGCACGGTCAATCAGAACGACTTTGACACCTGCTTTGATCAGTGTACGTGCACATTCGAGACCAATACCAGATGCTGCACCTGTAATTGCGGCAACTTTATTTTCAATGGAAATAGCCATAATGATTTACTCCAATCGGATTTTAGCAGAGGAAAATTAAAGAATAATGAAATCAATGAGATGACAATGAGTCACAGGAATGGTTAAGGTGGCTGCATAGAATGGATTGATATGAATTTTTTTATTATATCAACTCACGTTTCATCAATTTCAATATTGCTCAATCGATGTAGCAGTATTGCGACTTTTCCGCTTTGGTGTCAAGCTAGGAAAAAATGGAGATATAAATCTGTGACAAAGATCAGACAAAATAAGAAAACAACGATCTACGACCTTGCAGAACTGGCTGGTGTCTCAGCAAGTGCTGTGAGCGCGATACTCAATGGGAATTGGCAAAAAAGACGCATTAGTGCGAAGTTAGCTGAAAAAGTAATGCGTATTGCGCAAGAACAAAACTACTCAGTGAACAAGCAAGCTAGCTTATTGCGTAGTAATAAATCAAAAATTATTGGCATGTTGGTTCCAAAGTACGATAACCGCTACTTCGGCTCGATAGTGGAGCATTTTGAGGAAATGGCCCGTGAAAGAGGGCTGTTTCCAATTATTACCTGTACGCGGCGCGACCCTAAATTAGAAATAGAAGCCGCCCGTGCAATGTTATCGTACCAAGTGGATTGGCTGATTTCGACAGGGGCAACGAATCCTGACAAAATAACACAAACTTGCCAAGCATCTGGTGTACCGACACTAAATTTAGATTTGCCTGGCACTCTAGCGCCATCCGTCATTTCGGATAATTACCTTGGAGCGAAAAAACTTACACAGCGTATGTTAAGTAAAATAGACCGTGCTTCAGCATTAAATGAAGCGCTAATTTTCATTGGTGGGCGTGAGCATGATCATAATACCCACGAACGTATACGTGGCTTTATTGATGCACATAACGAAATGGGGATTACTGTTCCAAATGAAAATATTTTAGCGTGTGGGTATGCCCCTGAAAAAGCAGAAAAAGCGCTATCTAGTTTCGTTAAAAAGCACAATGAAAATTTGCAAAAGATTGCCCAAGGTGGCCTATTTATTAATTCAACGATTTCATTAGAAGGGGTGATGCGTTGGTTAGGGGAGCAAGGTTGTACAGGTCAAAACCAACCTAATTTAGGGTGTTTTGACTGGGATCCTTTTGTGGCGCTGTTAGGTAATGATATTGAAATGGTGAAGCAAGATGTGCCTACGATGCTCAATCATATTTTCAAACTGATAGATGAAGGAAATAGTCAGGCACAGTTGATTGAAGTATTGCCTGTAGGTATCGGATGATATGCCGAATATGAGGAAGAGTCGCCCGTCGTAAAACAGGCGACATTGAAGCATATAGGTTATTTATTTAAGGTATTAACCAATAGCTGGTGGCGTTGGTTATAAAATTTAATATAAGTCATATAGCCCGCTAATATTGTCGAAAGGCTGGCAGTGGCTAATAGCATAAAAGTTACCATAATTTGATATTTTACGGCCTGCAATGGGTCGACCCCCGCAAAGATTAACCCTGACATCATTCCCGGTAAGCTAACAATACCGACTGTTTTTGCTGAATCAACGGTGGGAATCAATGAGGCGCGAATACTTTCACGAATGATTGCGGCTGAGGCAACTTTTGGGGTTGCTCCGAGGCTTAACATTTCTTGAATTTGCTGCTGCTGGCTGGCAAATCGTTGCCCCAGATTATTAAAGCATAACCCGACGGCTATCATTGCATTTCCCGCAATCATTCCTGTAATCGGTATCACTTGCATCGGGGTAAACGCAATGGCTTTGGTGAGAATTAAGACCAGTAGCGTGAGAAAAGTGCCTGACGTAATCGCCACAAAGGCAGTGAGATAGATTTTATCTAAATATTTACTTCGTTTCTTTGCATTCCACGCAGCATTAACGCAAATAAACAGTACCAACGCTACAGTGAGAAGCTCATGATCAACATTAAAAATATATTTTAAAATGTAGCCAGCAATTAATAATTGAACAATGGCGCGGCAAGTACTCCAAATAATGTCTTTTTCCAAAGATAGCTTTTCTTTATGGCTAATAAAAATCGCCACTAAGACTAACATGATAGAAAAGGTAAGAGACTCATTGGAAATGGTAGGTTGATGCACGATGGTATCCTATTATTTAGCCAGATGAACGGGAAGGGTGATGACTTCATTTGCATGGGCAATTTCATCTTGGTCGTGAGTCACCCATAAAACCCCAATACCTTTTTCTATAGCTAATTTATGAATTAACTCATTCACTTTGACTTTATTTTCTTCATCTAGTGCGCTAGTTATCTCATCTAACAATAAAATTTCGGGCAGGAATTGTAAATTTCGAATTAATGAAATGCGCTGTTTTTCGCCCCCCGAAAGCTCGTTAATTCCTTTCTCAAGAATGGTTTCTGGTAATGAAAGATAATGCAAGTCACTGATAATTTTTGTTTTATCAAAAGACTGCTTTCTGATTTGGTAAGGGAACGCTAAGTTGTCGTAAACTGTTGCCCCGAATAATGCGGGGGTTTGAGTACAATATGATACTTGCTGGCGGTAGATTTCAGGGGAGAGAGTATTAATGTCTTGGCCGTTAAAAATAATACTCCCTTGGGTTGGGGAAATCAGTGATGCCACAATTTTTAATAAAGTACTTTTCCCGCAACCAGATGGTCCTGTGATTAATTTAAATTCGCTGGCACCTAGGTTAATCTGCACATTATCAAGAATCGTTTTTCCATCAATTGAATAGCCAATATCCTGTAGTTGCAGCAGTGAAGGTTTTTTTTCCATTTTTCCATGACCTATGTAATCAACTCACGTTATTAACGCGAATGAGAGCTATTTCTCTATTTTATCTGATATCAGCCTATTGGTTTTGTTTGATATCAATTTAGATATAACTAAGAGTATGCGCCAGTTATTGTTAAATTTACACTGTATTATGTAAAGGCGGATTATCTAAGGCTAGTTGAAATACGATTATTATGAGTATTTGGCGTTATTTTAAACAATGCAAATGATTGGATGATTTCAAAATAGATAACAAATAATCAAGTTGAATTTTATTTTGAACAGATGTTTCTTTAGTCTTTATTATTATTTAAATAATGGGATGTGGCGCTTTATTTTAAATGATGAATGTGGCTATTATATTTAAATAATATTATCTTAATTAAATAACGATACACTTATAGGTTATTAGGATTTCGAAAGAACTCCAATATCTATACTCCCCTAATCTCAAATATCACCTCATGGCGTTAAGGAATGAAAATGACAAAGTTTAATGGTTTTAATACCCAATTCTCTCTTGATGGCAAAGTTGCATTAATCACGGGGGGCGCTGCGGGTATTGGTTTAGCTATTGCCCAACTTTATGTGGAAAAAGGCGCCAAAGTTGCTTTGGTTGATAAGTCTGAAAATGTCATTGATGTTGCCAATAAAATGAAAAATGCCATTGGTATTCAATGTGATATAACAAAAATAGACTCTGTATCACAGATGGTTGAGCAAGTAGTAAATCATTACGGAGCATTGGATATTGCAGTTAATAGTGCAGGGATTGTCGCATTGGCTCCTGCTGAAGATTTAAGTGAGCAGGACTGGGATTTGACCATGAACGTTAATCTCAAAGGCACTTTTCTTGTATGCCAAGCAGCTGGTAATGTCATGATTAAAAAAGGAAAAGGTAAAATAATTAATATGGCATCACAGGCTGGTGTTATCGCCTTAGATCAACATGCGGCCTACTGTGCGAGTAAAGCTGCCATTATTGGTTTAACCCAAGTTTTGGCATTAGAATGGAGCCCTAAGGGTATTCAAACCAATGCAATATCACCGACTATCGTTCTCACTGAGCTGGGTAAAAAAGCGTGGGAAGGGTCAAAAGGTGATGAAATGAAAGAAAAAATTCCAGCAAGGCGTTTTGCAGAACCGTCAGAAATTGCCGCCTGCGCTCTGTTTTTAGCTAGTGATGCTTCTGATATGATCACGGGGCATAATTTAGTGATCGATGGTGGATATAGCATTCAGTAATAAAATACAATAAGCGAATAAAATAGATTATTCGCTTATTTATAATGAGAAAAATAAGCCAAATAATAAAATTATTATTTGGCTTGTAATATAAATTACAAAGTAGGATAACAGATTTAAATAACTTTGCTGTTGGTTACGCTTTGGGTTGTAATAATGATAAGGATTGCTGAATAAGCTTCTCTACTGTAAAGCCAAAATAATCAAATAATTGTTCAGCGGGAGCTGACTCACCAAAACTATTCATTCCCATAACCGATCCATCAAGACCTACATATTTTCTCCAGTAATCACTGATACTGGCTTCGATAGCAATACGGTTGCGGATATGATTGGGTAACACACGTTGCTGGTAGTCTATGGATTGTTTGTCAAAGGTATCTGTTGATGGCATAGAAATCACGTTCACTTTAAAGCCTTGATCAGTGAGATATTGCCACGCTTCAACGGCTAAAGTGACTTCAGATCCCGTTGCTATCAGCAATAACTCGGGGTTTTGACTGTTGCTACGTAATATATAACCACCCCGTTGGATATTGGCTAACTGTTCAGGGGTACGGGAATGTTGTTGCAAATTTTGTCGTGAAAGGACCAATGCCGTTGGTGTCTGTTGGTTGGTGATGGCTTGTTGCCAAGCAACCGCCGTTTCCACTTGGCAACAAGGGCGCCAGACAGATAAATTTGGCGTAGACCGCAAAGATGCCAGTTGTTCCACGGGTTGATGTGTTGGTCCATCTTCCCCTAACCCAATAGAGTCATGAGTATAAACAAGCACTTGCGGTAATTTCATTAGCGCTGCCATGCGCACTGCATTTTGTGCATATTCGTAGAACATCAAAAAAGTCGCAGTATAAGGGCGAAAACCCCCGTGCAATGCCATACCGTTGGCAATAGCGGTCATGCCAAACTCCCTGACACCATAATGAATATAGTTACCCGCAGGTTGTTTATTGATAGGAACTGAGCCAGACCAATAAGTCAGGTTGCTAGGGGCTAAATCTGCGGAGCCGCCAATGAGTGCAGGGAGAATAGGGCCAATGACATTGAGGGTATTTTGCGAGGCTTTACGAGTAGCAATTGTTTCTGGGTTATCATTCAAATTCTGAATGTAGTTCGCCATCACCGTAGAAAATGTGCTGGGTGTTTGGTTAGTTAACCGTTCGGTGAGCTGTTCAGCAAGTTCTGGATACCTTTTGGCGTATTCTCTAATGGCCTGCTCCCATTGCAATTGTTGCTCTGCGCCATGGGCTTTGGCATTCCATGACTGGTAAATGTCTTCGGGGATCTCAAAGGGGGGGTATTCCCATCCTAACTGTTTACGTGTTAGGGCTATTTCTTCCATGCCCAGTGGTGCACCGTGTGAGTTTGCTGTTCCTGCTTTATTTGGCGAGCCATAACCAATGGTAGTGCGGCAAATAATCAGAGTCGGTTTGTCTGTTTGCTGCCGTGCCTGCTCAATCGCCGCTTTGATAGCAGGTCTTGAATGGCCATCAATACGACGAATAACATGCCAGCCGTAAGCTTCGAAACGCTCGGCGGTGTTATCTGTAAACCAACCTTTAGTGTCACCATCAATGGATATTTGGTTATCATCATAAAAAGCGATGAGTTTGTTCAGCTTCAATGTACCCGCGAGGGAGCAAGCTTCGTGGGAGATCCCCTCCATTAAGCAACCATCACCAAGAAAAACATAAGTAAAGTGGTCAACAACGGAAAAACCAGATCGGTTGAATGTCGCGCCAAGGGTTTTTTCTGCAATTGCCATACCGACTGCGTTGGCAATGCCTTGCCCGAGCGGCCCAGTTGTGGTTTCAACACCGGGGGTATAACCTAGCTCAGGGTGCCCGGGTGTTTTTGAATGTAATTGCCTAAATTGTTTTAAATCGTCAATGGAAACATTGTAACCCGTTAAGTGTAATAAGCTATATAGCAGCATAGAGGCGTGACCATTTGACAGGACAAAGCGGTCACGGTTCGGCCAAGTCGGGTCGGTAGGGTTATGCTGTAAGTAGTCTCGCCATAGTACTTCGGCGATATCAGCCATGCCCATTGGTGCGCCCGGGTGGCCGGAATTGGCTTTTTGCACCGCATCAATAGAAAGAAAACGGATGGCGTTCGCTAACGGGTTTTGTGCCTGTGTGTACATAAAAACACTCCTAGAAAACTGTCTGCGTGAAACTAACGTTCCCCATTTTCATATTCACTAATGCGAGCGACTTTTGGCGCTGAACGCCCACCTTCATAATGCGAAGCCAACCAAGTATCGACGATAGTTTTTGCAAGCTCAGGGCCAATAACCCGGGCACCAAAGGTAATAATTTGTGCATCGTTACTTTTTTGTGCGCGTTCTGCTGAGTAGGTATCGTGGCAAAGTGCGGCTCGAATCCCCGTGACTTTATTGGCAACAATAGACATCCCAATCCCTGTTCCGCAAATTAATATCCCTCGTTGATGTTTTCCTTGGGCAATAGCCGTTGCGACAGCATGGGCAACATCTGGGTACATTTCATCCTTAACCCCTGTATTTAAACAATAATCGGTGACTTGAATATTCAGCGCTGCGAGGTGTTGTTTGATCAAATCTTTCATTTCAAATGCGGCGTCGTCTGCACCAATGGCGATAGATAGCATGATTGAGATCCTTATTGTTGAACAAAAGTTCATTGATTATTCAAATGTACTAATTAGAAAATAGGATCTTATGAACAAATAATCAATAGGTGAACATATGTTTTTAATTTGAATAAGCTGTATTTTGTGATCTATGGCCTTAAAATCACTTTTTTTTGCTAAGAAAGCGCAAATCCATCATTTTATGTCGATTTTATAGGAATATTTGCTCTGAATCACACTTTGAGAATCTGGTGATGTGCATCAATGATTAAAAGAAGGTATGGTTAATTTGTATCTTCATTGAACTTATGTTCATTTAACAAACGCCGAGGGTAAGACTATGTGTGAACACTGTGATCAAAAAGCCACGATGAGCGAAGGCATTCCAGAAAAAATGAAAGCGGTAGTGGCTTATGCACCGAAAGATTACCGTTTAGAAACTGTCGATGTTCCAAAAATTGGTGAAGAAGAAATTTTAGTTCGTGTTGAAGCTTGCGGGATTTGCGCAGGTGATGTGAAAGCGTTTGAAGGCGCGCCAAGCTTTTGGGGGGATGCTGAGCAACCTGCCTATATTAAAGCGCCAATGATCCCAGGACACGAATTTATCGGGCACGTTGTAGGGTTTGGCTCAAAAGTGGAAGGTTTCACATTAGGTGACCGCGTGATCTCCGAGCAAATTGTCCCTTGTTGGGAATGCCGCTTCTGTAAACGCGGAGAATATTGGATGTGTGAAAAACACGACCTGTATGGTTTCCAAAATAACGTCAATGGCGGTATGGCTCAGTACATGAAATTTACGAAAGAAGCCATCAACTACCATGTGCCTGTGGATATGCCGATTGAAGACGCAATTTTAATTGAACCGTATGCCTGCTCACTGCATGCCGTGCAACGTGCGAATGTGAAGCTGGGCGATGTGGTTGTGCTTTCGGGCGCAGGCACGCTTGGTTTAGGCATGATTGGCGCAATCAAAAAATCCGGTGCAGGCAAATTAGTGGTGCTGGATTTATTCGATAAACGCTTAGAACTCGCTAAAGAATTCGGCGCAGATATGGTCCTGAATCCAAAACGTGATGATGTGGACAAAATCATCAAAGGGATGACGGAAGGGTATGGTTGCGATATTTACATTGAAGCGACCGGCGCACCGAAATCAGTAGAACAAGGGTTAAAAATGATCCGTAAACTCGGTACTTTCGTTGAGTTCTCTGTCTTTAAAGACCCTGTAACTGTCGATTGGAGCATTATCAGCGACCGTAAAGAGCTGGATTTATTAGGTTCTCACTTAGGTCCATATTGCTACCCATTGGTTATCGAGGGTATCGGCAATGGTGATTTCCCAACCAAAGGTGTGGTAACGGATATTTTACCGTTAGATAAATTTGCAGAAGGTTTTTCCATGATGGCGAAGGGCGACCCGCATATCAAGGTGGTCTTAGACCCGAACCTGTAATGCTGTAGTGGGTTCACAAGCAAATAAAACAATAATGAGAAAAATTGGACCTGAATAAATGTCACCCTACCAAGGCTTGTTATTCAGGTCCTAACCCAGCGAACAAGCACTGAGGTTAACGATATGATAATCAATAAACTGTCTAAAGTAACGGGATTTTCGCCAAAGTTGCTCCTTGGCTATTTTGGTGTCCTTATCTTCATGATGGGGGAAGGTCTCGAGCAAGGGTGGCTTTCACCTTTTATTATTAGCCGCGGAATGAGCATTGAACAATCTTCATTACTGTTCAGCGTATATGGCTTTTTTGCTGCGGTTGCGGCGTGGTTGTCTGGCGTTTTAGCGGAAATTTATACCGCTCGCCGAGTGATGATTTTCGGGTTTGTGATGTTTGTGATTGGCTCCGTCATTTTCTTATCCATTGGCCTGCCAAGTAACAGCTTATCCATCATGATCCCTACCTATGCATTACGTGGATTTGGCTATCCGATGTTTGCCTACGGTTTCTTAGTTTGGGTAGCGTATGAAGCGCCCATTAAAAAATTGGGTTCCGCCGTGGGGATCTTCTGGTTCGTCTACAGTGGCGGGCTAGGTGTGTTGGGGGTGATGTACTCAAGTTATGCCTTACCAATTTTAGGTGAGATGGCAACGCTATGGAGTGGGCTGATTTTTGTCACCATCGGGGCGTTTATTGCGATTGCCCTTAACCGAAACCATGAGGGCGGCGAACAACCAAAACAAAAAGTATCGCTTAACTATGTGTTTAAAGGGATCACCATTGCATTTGAAAACCCAAAAATTGGTTTAGGGGGAATAGTTAGAACCATAAACACATCAGCGGCTTACGGTTTTGTGATCTTCATGCCAATGTTTCTCGGTGACTTTGGCTTTTCCCGCACAGAATGGTTACATATCTATGCCGCACTTTGGACCGTGAATATTGCCTTTAACTTGATTTTTGGTGTGGTGAGTGACCGAATTGGTTGGCGCAATATTGTGATTTGGTTCGGGTGTGTCGGTTGTATGCTTTGTACCCTAATGTTCTATTACGTGCCGTATTACTTCGGCCATAACTATACCCTGATGATGATAGCGGCGGGGTTATTTGGCGCGTGCCTTGCAGGTTACGTACCGCTCTCTGCCATCATGCCATCACTTGCACCTGAAAATAAAGGCGCTGCGATGTCCGTACTGAATTTAGGTGCGGGGCTCAGTACTTTCGTTGGCCCTGCATTGGTCGGGATCTTTATCAGCAGTGTCGGTGCGTTTGGTGTGATTTGGATTTTCTCAGGGCTTTATTTGTTCAGTGCGATATTGATGAGGTTTATCACGGTACCGCAAGAACTTCTTGATCAGTCAGCAAAAATGCAGCTAACACCAGAAAATAAGTAAAAGAGGGAATTATGAACAGAATCATTAATGAACCTGACCTAGTTGTTGAAGACGCAATCCAAGGCTATTTAAAAGCGCACCCAGAATATTTTGCGCAAACCGATAATGCCCGCGTTTTGAAATACCCAAAAGCGCCAATCCAAGGAAAGGTAGGGATTGTCACAGGGGGAGGGTCAGGTCATGAGCCCGCATTTTTAGGTTATGTGGGTGAAAACATGTTAGATGCGGTGGCGATTGGTGAAATTTTCTCTTCACCTACCGCAGGGGCTTTTTTAGATGCGTTCAAAGCCGCAGACAGCGGTGCAGGTGTTGCTTGTTTGTACGGCAACTATGCAGGCGATAACATGAACGTGAAAATAGCGATGAAAAAAGCCGAAAAAGCGGGCATGAAGATTAAAACTGTCGTGGCAACTGACGATGTCGCCTCTGCGCCAGCGAGCGAGAAAGAAAAACGCCGCGGTGTTGCGGGTGAAATTTTAATGTGGAAAGTTGGCTCGGCAGCCGCCAGTAAGGGCTACGACCTAGATGGTGTGATTAATGCGGCACAAAAAGCCATTAATAATTGCCACTCTATCGGTGTTGGTTTGACGTCTTGTACCATTCCTGCGGTGGGTCACCCAAATTTCCACATTGAAGATGGCATGATGGAACTTGGCATCGGTCACCATGGCGAGCCGGGCATTGAAATTATGCCAATCCAATCTGCGGCGCAAATGGCACAAACGATGTTAGCGCCAATTTTAACCGATATGCAGGCAAAACAAGGGGATGAAGTTGTCGTGCTGGTTTCTGGTTTGGGTGCGACCCCAGTGATGGAGCTGTATATCTATTATGCTGAAGTTGAAAAATTATTGAGCGAAAAAGGTGTTCGCATCGTGCGTAACTATGTGGGCAATTATTTTACCTCACTCGAAATGATGGGTGTCACGCTGACACTAATGAAAGTAGATGAAGAATTAAAGACATTGATGGATGTCCCTGCGTATTCATTAGGTTTAACACAGGTTAAGTAAAGGAGCCCATTATGCAAGTTATCTCAACGGAACGTGGCAATGAAATGACACTCGATTTAGTCCATATCATTGTGTCTAACCGTGAATATCTCAGTGAAATCGACGGTGCAATTGGGGATGGTGACCACGGCATTAATATGGCGAAAGGTTTTAACCTATGCGCCAAAGCGATTGAAGGGCGCGAATTATCACTCAGTGAAGGCTTTGAAGAGATTTCCGATGCGCTAATGGAAGGCATTGGCGGTTCGATGGGGCCGCTGTACGGCAGCTTCTTTATGGGGATGTCTGACAGTATTTCAGGCAAAAACGAGCTTTCACAGCACGATTTTCTGGCGATGCTACAAAACGGTTTATCAGAGTTGCAAGACATTAGTAGCGCGACGGTCGGTGATAAATGCTTGATGGATACATTGATCCCTGCGATTAATGCTTTTGAATCTGCAACCAATGCAGGCAAGGATTTCAAGCAAGCATTAGATGCAATGCAAGCAGCTGCGATTGCGGGGCGCGATTCAACCTTAGATTTAGTGGCAAAAATAGGTCGTGCCAGTCGTTTGGGGGAACGCTCCCGCGGGGTACTGGATGCAGGAGCAACGTCTTGCTGCTTATTACTCTGCCAACTTGCACAAAGCGTTGAAAAACATGGTGCTGTAGCCAACGCATAGCTATTTATTTTAGTTTTTGAGTGGATATAGAGCCGAAAACATCGCTTTATATCCACTGTCTTTGACAACTCGCTTATTAATTGCCACTAGAAACGCTATACTAAAACCTTATTATCCTTGTCGCGATTAACACCAATTGAGAGGAAATCACTACCTTATGGATAGATCACAAACATCTTCCGACATTGAGCTACTGACTGAAATTGCGATTGCGTATTATCGCGATGAAATTACGCAGGAAGAGATCGCCAATAAGTTTGGGATATCGCGAATTAAGGTGGGGCGCCTATTGAAGCGCGCAAAAGAAGAGGGGATAGTTGAAATTAACGTTCGCTATCACCCGATTTTTAGTACCCAACTCGAACAGCAATTACTTTCTCGGTTTCCGATTTCTCGTGCATTAATTGCATTGGATCACCCAGATGAAGAATCCCAACGTAATCAAGTGGGTACGTTGGTTGCCAATTATTTATCAACCACATTGCGGGACAATATGATTGTCACCGTAGGGCAAGGGCGTAATGTCGCCGTTGTTGCCGATAGTGGCGGGGCGGTGCCTGAAAAAGATTGCCGGTTTATTTGTGGTATTGGCGGAACGCATCGTCCCGGTGATTCGATAAACGCTGACCATATCAGTCGCCGCTTAGCGAAAAAATTTGGTGGAACCAGTGAAACACTGTATGCCCCAGCTTACGTGGAAAATAACGAACTTAAACAATCGTTTATGAAGAATGGCACCATAAAAGAGACCCTTGACCGCGCTCGTAAAGCGGATATTGCCTTGATTGGTATTGGCGATATGAATGAAGACAGCTATATGGTCAAATTGGGCTGGTTTACACCCCGTGAAATCGTGGATGCCAGTTTAAACCAAGGTGTTATTGGCGATATCGCAGGGTATGACTTTTTCAATGCGCAAGGGCAGCATGTGGATACCGTTATGAATGACCGAGTGATCGGCTTGAGCATCGATGAGCTGAGAAAAATTCCCTGTGTGATTGCAATTGCTTCTGAATCCTCCAAGGCAATGGCGATTATGGGCGCATTACGCACCGGGGCGATTGATATTATTGCAACTAGTGCGAGTAATGTGCGGACTATTTTAAAAATGTCCCAATAGCTTGTCATCCCCGTCATATTTCAAACCGCAGCGTTGCTGGCTGCGGTGATTCGCATTAATCACAGATGAGGTGTGAGCCTAACGGCTTATTAATAGCATCTATTATAAAATAGGTTTACATCTCCTAATTAGTTGCCTTATTATTTTAAGGTGATTATTTAGGGAGATGGCATTCCTCCTGCTGTTAAGAAACCGCCCTGTTGGGCTAATGATGCCTACGTTAACCTGTTCATTCGACGGGGTACGTAGGTTTATGTGCCCTGAATTTAGGGCATAAATGACTGATACTCGCCATACTTTAAGTTACTTAGCTTGTTACCTGCATGTAACTCAAATTATTTAGAGTATAATTGGGAGACTTTCCTTTCATTTATCCCGCCTAACGTTTTATGGGAAGTTTCTATGTACGCCTCTTTATTTGCAATTGCGATTGGTTCTGTTCTCGGTGGTTGGCTAAGATGGTTTGTTAGCCTGAAAATGAACCACCTCTATCCGAATATTCCCCTTGGTACTGTTGCGGTTAACCTTATTGGTGGCTTTGTCATTGGCTTTGCCATTTCTTATTTTGCCAGCGCTAACATCAGCCCTGCGTATAAGTTATTTATTGTGACGGGTTTTTGCGGTGCTTTTACCACCTTTTCGACCTTTTCATTAGAAGTGTTAGTGCTCATCCAAGAAGGAAAATTGGGCTTTGCGATTAGCACTATTGCTATCCATGTGATTGGCGCCTTGCTCTTTACCTTACTCGGTATGCTCTGCCATAACTGGCTGGCTCAGGGGTAAATGGGTATTTGATTTTGTCTGAATTGATAACAGCGATGCTTGTTCAAGGTCGGGTTACTGCTTATACTGAAATCATTGCTTTTAGTGGAGAGAAACAGGATGTTAGACAAACATTTAGAGTTTGAAGGGCTAACTGGCGTTGGTAAAGTTCAATTGGATTTTGTCCCTAACCAACAGGTATATACTCTAATTGGTGTCAACGGGGTAGGGAAAACCAAAACACTGGAAGCCTTGTTTCAGCTTATGTTTTTTAGTAACCAATTGGCTAATGAAGCTCTAACTAACATAAGTCCAATCTATTTAAAGTTTAGAACAGCACTATTATTATCAAGTAGATCTAAAAGCCACACTATTAGTTTTCCAGAAAGTGATACTGGTGAATAACGCGGTATCAAATGGGAAAATATAGATGTCTATGATTCAATGTGTAACGTATTAAATGGATTTCTTGAGTTAGATATTACACGCAATGTTGCTGAGTTATCAGCTAACCTATTTCGTTTCGACACTCATCAATTAGCCCTTACAGGGCAGGGCATGAGGAATATAGAAAAACGTAAATTTGATGTATTCCATTATTGCTGTGCGTGTTGTAACGATCTTTGCTTGGAGTCTAATGATACGGATATCGCAAAAATTGAGCAATTACATAGTCATTATTTAAGTATGCAAGCCACAGGTTAAGTTATGTATGCGGCACTGTGACCGCATACATAGAGGACTAATTATTTGCTAATAATTGTTGAGCAGTTGCTTCATCAGTGACTAAACCCGTGACCCAACTACCGTTAAGTACGGCTTGAATCGCCTGAGTTTTATGCGCCCCCCCTGCAAATGCAATCACAGGGTGATTTGGTGGGGAAAATAGTGGCACGCTCGTGTGGGTGTCATCTAAGCTGGTGGCTAAGCGCTCACCGTTAGCTTTAATAAAGTGGCCTAGGAGCTCTCCTGCGACACCTTTATCCAGCAGCATTTCTAGTTGTTCATCGGTGACAAACCCTTCTGAATTTAATGGGCAATTTTTCCCCACTTCGCCAATCCCAATAAAGGTGATATCGGCATTTAAGCCTTTTTCAGTGACCTCTTTATAGACGCGATGTTGGCACCACATGGCTTTATCTTCAGGGCTGTCTGCGTACAATGGTGCGGGGAGAATATAGTGGCGGCATTGCAGTTTTTCTGCAAAACGCAGGGGGATATCATAGCGTGTCGCAGAGCTATCGCGGGCAATTGCACCAATTAATGAGACACATTGGTGTTGCGGCAGCTCAAGGTAGGGTAACGCATCAATAATACTGCGCAATGTTCTCCCTGAACCGATACCGATAACTTGGGGTTTATCCTGCTCAATCAGCTGTTCCATCAACTCAGCACCCGCAACGGCGATCATATCCAACGTGGCATCAGTATCAAGTTGCCCCGAAGGCACAACATAACAATGGGTGAGATGGTATTTTTGTTGTATCTCATTAGCGAGTCGTAAACACTCAGTGACCGGGTGGGTGATTTGCACATGCACCATACCTTGCTCTTTGGCTAAAGAGATCAATCGCTGGGCGACTTGGCGCGATAGCCCTAATTCCTGCGCAATTTCTTGTTGCGTTTTACCTGCCACAAAATACAGCCACGCGGCTCTCGCGGCTTGTTCCATTTTTTTTAATTCTTTCTGCATGGGCGGTCTCCTGCCTTTTTTCATTATTGTAATTCTGGGCAATTGCTTATTAAAAGGGCAAAAGTCATTACTGTGACCATTATCGCAGTAATTCTCGTGTGATTGAAACTAAAATATAACAAACGGGCATATGCCCATAAAAATGGCAAATATTTATTTTAAGTTAAGGAGTCACAATGCTAAAGCAGAAATCCGTATGGATGCACATTGGTGCAGGGTCGTTCCATCGTGCTCATCAAGCTTGGTATTTACACCGTTTAATGGCGCAGGGGGATGACAGTTGGTCTATTGCGCTCGGTAATATTCGCAATGACGCGAATGCATTGCTTGATAACTTAGCGAAGCAACATGGCGAATATACCCTTGAAACCGTTTCGCCAGAAGGTGAGCGGCACTACGAAAAAATTACCTCTGTGCGCAAAATCCTGCACTGGGATGAAAATTTAAGCCAACTCGTTGAACAAGGCCGTGATAAAGCCACTCGCGTAATTGCTTTTACCGTCACTGAGGCAGGCTATTATTTAACCCCTCAGCATGAGTTAGATGGCCAGCAACCCGACATCAAAGCAGATTTATCAGGGAAAATGACCACAATCTATGGGGCATTGACTGAGATCCTGCGTGCACGACTTGCCGCTCATGGTGAGCCAGTCACCTTATTAAACTGTGATAACTTGCGCCATAACGGCGAACGTTTTCGCCATGGTTTCTTATCGTTTTTACAATTAAAAGGCGAAGATGAGCTATACCAATGGGTGAAAGACCATACCCGTTCACCAAATACTATGGTGGATAGAATAACGCCTCGCCCAACCCCTGATGTGGCAGAGCGCGTGAAACAGCACACGGGATGGGACGATAAAGCACCAGTAATGGGCGAAGCTTTCATTCAGTGGGTGATTGAAGATGATTTCATTAATGGACGCCCTGCATTGGAAAATGTGGATGTTGAAATGGTGGAATCGGTACTGCCGTGGGAAGAAGCCAAAATTCGTATCCTGAATGCAAGCCACAGTTGCATTGCTTGGGCAGGGACATTAATCGGCTTGAGTTTTATCGACGACAGCACGCGTGAATTACCCATCAAGCAAATGGCGTGGAATTACGTGACACAAGATGTGATCCCCTCGTTATCACCGAGCCCGCTGGATTTGGAACAGTATCGCGATGTGGTACTCGATCGTTTTAGCAATCCTTACATTAAAGATACAAATCAACGTGTTGCCGCTGATGGTTTATCAAAAATCCCTGGGTTCATTACACCAACACTGCAAGAATGTTACCAACGTAACCAAGTGCCAGCAGCAACGGCGGTATTGCCCGCGCTCTTTTTTGTTTATTTGCAGCGCTGGGCAAAAGGTGAGTTACCTTATGAATACCAAGATGGTGTGTTAGATGTGGAGTATTATCAAAAAATGATGAATTCCGCGGATGCATTAACACAATTTGTCTCGAGCGAGATGTTATTTGGCTCCCTTGCGCATTCACCTGAATTCCATGAACTTATGAACAAGACTGTCGCCAGTATCGAAACTTGGCTTAAATCACCGCAGCAATCGCTGTAAGGAGAAAGGCAATGTACCTTGGAATTGACCTTGGCACTTCTGAGCTCAAGGCTGTTTTGATTGACAGGCAAGGGGAGATTGTTGCGTCCAGCCATATGGCACTCACGGTGCAACGGCCACATCCTCAGTGGGCGGAGCAATCCCCAGATAGCTGGTGGGAAGCCACAAATGCCGTAGTAGCAACCTTAAAACAAAAAGCGCCAGAAGCGTGGGCCGCAGTCAAAGGGATTGGTCTATCAGGGCAAATGCACGGCGCCGTTTTATTGGATAAACAAAACAAGGTGTTGCGTGATTGCATTCTGTGGAATGACACGCGCAGCGCCAGTGAATGCGAATGGCTGATGGCGCAGCATCCTGAATTCCTGACCGTTGGTGCAAACTTGGTGATGCCCGGTTTCACTGCACCGAAACTCTTGTGGGTTGCGCGACATGAGCCACAGATTTTCAGCGAAATTGGCAAAGTGTTGTTACCAAAAGACTACTTGCGTTGGAAGATGACAGGGCAGTTTGTCAGTGAAATGTCTGATGCGTCAGGCACGTTGTGGCTTGATGTCGCTAAACGTGATTGGTCTGACGAATTATTGGCCGCTACAAATTTGACTCGTGAACAAATGCCATCCTTGGTGGAAGGGGCTGAAAAAAGTGGCGTGTTGTGTGCTGACTTAGCCTCACATTGGGGACTGAGTGCAGACGTGATTATTGCAGGTGGCGGTGGTGATAACGCGGCTTCTGCCGTAGGCGTCGGGGCCGTTAATGAAGGAGATGCCTTGATTTCCCTTGGCACTTCAGGGGTCATTTTTGTGGTGAATAACCAACTACAAGCTGACCCTCAACATGGTGTTCACGCCTTTGCCCATGCCTTACCAAACCGTTGGCACCAAATGAGCGTGATGTTAAGTGCGGCAAACTGTTTGCGTTGGGTCTGCCAGTTATTGTCAACGACAGAAAACCAACTGATGGACGAGGTAGGTCAATTAACGGATGAGCAGAAAAAACGCGCGCCGATATTTTTACCTTATCTTTCAGGGGAAAGAACACCACACAATGACCCTTACGCCACAGGTTCCTTTTTTGCACTGCGCAATGAAACAACCCGAGCGGAGCTGGGTTACGCAGTGATTGAAGGTGTTACTTTTGCCTTAGCAGATGGTATGGATGTGCTACAGCAAACGGGCACAAAAATGCCACGCTGTAGCCTCACGGGGGGTGGGGCTCGCAGCCCAATTTGGGCGCAATTAATTGCCGATGTGATTAATGTGCCTATCGTGACACATCCAGCAAGTTCTTCAGGGGCATTAGGTGCGGCACGCCTTGCATGGCTTGCCGATGGAGGCGAAGTGGATAAGGTATGTCAAAAACCAGACATTCTTAACACCTATTTGCCGCAAGCGATTAATCAACAAGTTCTCAATCAACGGCTTGATGTATTCCGTTTATTGTACCAGCAACAAAAACAAGCAAGAGAGCTGATGCCGTAATCGGTCGAAAAGGAGGTATTCCCTACCTACCTCCTTTATCGTTCTTTCTTCGCAACTGATTAAAATAACAATATAAAATGAGGAAACTGCAATGGAACAACAGCAGTATTGGCTTGGTTTACCTAAGCATTTGTTCTGGGGTTTTATCGCTATCGCTATTTTTATGAGCGGTGATGGCTTTGAAATGGCTTTTTTATCGAAACATATTACTGACTTAGGTTTTACACCAACACAATCCGCGATGGTATTCACCGTTTATGGCTTGATGGCTGCGGTGGCAGCTTGGGCGTCGGGTGTGGTTGCTGAAATTATCACACCATTAAAAGCCATGATGATTGGTTTTGTTTTATGGATTGTCATGCACGCATTATTTATGGCTTTCGGATTAGGCATGAAAAGCTACAGCATGATGTTGCTGTTTTATGGTATTCGTGGGCTGGCTTATCCGCTGTTTATTTATTCCTTTATGATGATGTTGGTGCAGGTGATCCCTCGTGCTCACCTTGCGGCAGCAACAGGTTGGTTTTGGGCGATGTATTCAGTGGGAATTGGTGTCATCGGCAGCTATTTACCCAGTTTCTCAATCCCGATGATGGGGGAAACAGGTACACTTTGGATGGCAATCGGCTGGGTCGCAATTGGCGGTATGATTGCTTACTTTAGCTTGCGTAACATTCCTGTTGATCGCTCAAAAGTTGATTTGCCAATGAAAGATAAAATGGCGGAGTTATCCCGTGCGGCGACAATTCTGTTTACCAATAAAGATATTTTTATGGCGAGTCTGATCCGCATTATCAATACCATTTCGTTATTTGGTTTTGCGATAATTATGCCATTACTATTTGTTGATCGCTTAGGTTTTACTATTTCTGAGTGGTTGCAAATCTGGGCCGTATTCTTCTTTGTAACGATTTTTACCAATATTTTTTGGGGAATTGTTGGGGAACATATTGGCTGGATCCGCCAAGTTAGGTGGTTTGGTTGTTTAGGAATGGCCGTGTCTAGCTTGCTGTTTTACTACTTACCCGTTTATTTTGGCCACAATTTTGCGATTGCCCTGATCCCTGCCATTTTACTGGGTATTTTTGTCGCAGCCTTTGTGCCTATGACTGCGGTGTTCCCAAGTATTGAACCACACCATAAAGGTGCAGCCGTTTCGATTTACAACTTATCTGCGGGCTTAAGTAACTTTGCTGCCCCAGCGATTGCCAGCTTGGTATTGCCTTTCTTCGATATTGTCGGGGTTGTTTGGGCATATACAGGGTTGTATATCTTTGCAGGAATTCTGACGTTCTTTATAAAAGTCCCTCAGCCAGGGTTTGAAAATAACCGTAAAATTAAACCGACTAAGGTGATTTCACAGCAGCAAACCAATAACTAAATCTATTTTTGTATCAGGCCCATAAATCGTAATTTATGGGCTTTTTATTTTTCACTGTCAATAATTCTATACATTGATAAAGGGGTATCTGCCTTTATTCACCCTAGTTGTAGCTAAATTAGTCGATAGTAAAATTAAGTAGAATATTTCATTTAAATATAAATATTAGCCATATTTATCATGTGTTTTTGCACTCACTCGTCTGAATTAGTGAAATTAGTTTCCTTGGCAATAGAATATAAATTTAAAGATTAAAAATTAATCTAAAGTGAATTTGATTGTCAATTAAACTTATTTAGGTTTTATATGTTGTTTTTGGCGTTTTTTAATAAACGAATACTGATGCCTAAGTGCTTTCCGGTGTAATAATCCACTACTCAATAATTTTACTGCCTGTATTCCTGCCTGATTTAAACCTGTTCAGTTATCTATACATCTATATTATCAATGTTATGATGAATTTTGTTGCAATTTTGTATGTTTGCAGCGAAATGCTCTTTATATTGATGTGTTATCATTCATAAACAAGCTGTAAATTAGTGATTAACTAATATTAATGGCTTCTAATACTAATAAAATAAACAAACAAAAAAATATACACGGGGGAAAAGTTATGTCGCAGATGTTAGCTCTGTTTTTGATAGTCGGAATATTATATATCGGGGATGCGATAGCGGTACGAACTAAGGCATGGATCCCATCCGTTTTTGTATGTGCGGTATTATTTCTGCTAGGGTATTGGACAATCTTCCCGAAAGATATCGTCAGTATTGCCGGTATTCCACAGGTTGTTGCTATTTCCTTAATGTATTTATTAATTACCAATATGGGCACCTTGTTGTCCTTAAAGGAATTATTACGTCAATGGAAAACCATTCTTATTTCATTGGCGGGTATTTTAGGCATTATTCTGCTGACCTTTATTGTCGGTATTACATTGTTTGATATGAATACGGTATTAGTTGCTGTTCCTCCATTAGTGGGCGGAATCGTGTCTTCCTTAATTATGTCAAAGGGTGCGGCGGAAGCGGGACTGGTAGATCTCTCTGTTTTTGCGATTTTAATCTATGTTATGCAAGGGTTTGCGGGTTATCCATTAACGGCAGTCATGCTGAAAAAAGAAGGACGTCGCGTACTGGAAAAATACCGTAGTGGGCAGTGGCAAGAAACGCTTTCAGTTGAGGGTGCCAAAGAAGTAGAAGTAAAAACTGTGGTATCGGAAGACGAAATGCCACGTATGTTTAAAAAAATTCCGAATCATTATAATACGAGCTACTTCAAGTTTTTACGCTTAGCAGCAGTAGGGTATTTGGCCTACTTAGCCTCATCATATGCTGCACCTTATGTGAATATCAGCCCATTCGTTCTGTGTTTATTATTTGGGGTTATTGCATCTTCATTAGGTTTCTTAGAAAGGCAACCGCTGCAAAAAGCTAATGGGTTTGGTTTTGCTATCATGGCATTGATGTTATTTATCTTTGATACCTTAAATCATGCAACGCCAGATATGTTATTGCGCCTTGTCTACCCAATGGTCGTGTTAATTAGTGCTGCCGTTATTGGGATGTACATTGCATCATGGGTTGTTGGCAAAATGTTGGGTGTTACTAAAGAGATGGCTTTTGCAGTAGCATTAACCGCGCTGTATGGCTTCCCAGCTGATTACATCATTACTAACGAAGCGATTAACGCACTAACAAAAGACGAAAAAGAGCGTCAAATTTTAACTAGCCATATGTTAGGGCCAATGTTAGTCGGTGGCTTTATTTCCGTCACCATGGTGTCCGTTGTTTTAGCGGGTATTATGGTCGCTTACATTGTTCCAGTTGCAGGGTAAATAATTATGGAAACAAGTACATCTCGAATTCAACGTCATTTAGAACAATTGGCAGAATACACTGCGACACCAGGCCAAGGTACAACGCGTATGAGCTATAGCGAGCAAGATAAACAGGCTCGTCAATATTTAAAACAGCAAATGGTGGAGCTTGGCTTACAGGTTCGTGAAGATGCGATTGGTAATATTTATGGTCGCCTAGAAGGGCAACAAGCGAATTTACCTGCTGTGATAATCGGTTCGCATTTTGACTCAGTGCCCCATGGCGGGGCTTTTGATGGTCCTGCGGGGATAGTGACAGGGCTTGATGTGGTCGCGCGTATTCGTGAACAAAACTTAACGCCTAAATACCCACTTGAAGTGATTGCATTAGTCGAAGAAGAAGGCACCAGCTTTGGTCGAGGTTTGATGGCATCCAGTGTGATCACGGGTTTAATCGGCACAAAAGAGCTCTATCAACTGAAAGATAGGCAAGGTGTTAGCGCTGCAGAACGTATGGCAGCGGCAGGTTTTAATGCAGATAAGGCAGCTGATGCGGTATTAGACCCGAAAAATGTTAAAGCATTCCTTGAGCTACATATCGAACAAGGGCCCGTGTTGGAGCAGGCTGGCGAAGATGTGGGCATTGTTGAAACCATCGTGGGTATTAGCCAGTTAGAGGTTAAATTGACAGGCAAAGCGGGCCATGCAGGTACAACTCCGATGGATATGCGTGCAGATGCATTAGTGTGTGCAAGTCAGATTATTAGTCAAATTCCTGCGTTGGCAAAAAATGCAGGGGACAATACAGTTGCAACGGTTGGGCGGCTTAATGTTCTGCCAAATGGCGCGAATGTTATCCCAAGCGAAGTCATATTTAGCATTGATATTCGTTCAAAAAATGATGTTGCTTTGCGCAAAGTGATTGGACACATCATCGAACTGGTAGAAAAAACCAGTGAGTCAGCAGGCATTGGTAGCGATATTATTCAGCCACTTTATGTGCAGCCCACAGAATTGAATAATGAAATTATTAGAACAATGCAACAGCAGGCAAGTGAGCAAAATTTAAAATATAGAACCATGGTTAGCGGTGCGGGGCACGACACGATGATTTTTGCGGGGATCACCCAGACAGGGTTGATTTTTGTACCTAGCCGCAATGGGTTAAGCCATCATCCTGATGAATGGACAGATTACGCACAAATTGCACGTGGCGTTGACGTGATGTTTGCCACCGTGAAGTCACTCATTGAATGTTAATACTCAAGAAAAACACCAAAGTATCGTATTGAAAAGGGGAAAGTAGAAAATGATCAGTTCAATTATTACAGCTGCAATCAAAAAACACACACCAGAGATGATTGCTTTTCGTCGTGATCTACACGCTCACCCTGAATTGCCATTTGAAGAAGTGCGCACAACACAGCGTATTGCTGAAGAACTAGACAAAATCGGTATTGAATATCGCCTGACTGAACCAACAGGGCTAATTGCTGAAATTAAAGGTGGGAAACCGGGCAGAACAGTCGCATTACGTGCAGATATTGATGCGTTACCGGTGCTTGAACTCAATGATTCACTTGAATATAAGTCAACTATCGAAGGTAAAATGCATGCCTGTGGCCATGATGCCCATACGGCAATGTTATTAACTGCGGCGAAAGCACTGCTTGAGGTCAAAGACCAACTTACGGGTAATGTCCGTTTGATTTTCCAACCTGCAGAAGAGATTGCACAGGGCGCGTTGGCGATGATCAAGCAAGGTGCCATTGAAAACGTCGATAACGTATTTGGTATGCACATCTGGACAACGACACCGTCAGGTAAAGTGTCTTGCAATGTAGGTGGCAGTTTTGCCTCGGCGGATCTATTAAAAGTCACGTTCAAAGGCCGCGGTGGTCATGGTTCAATGCCAGAAGCAACTATCGATGCGGCAGTTGTTGCATCTGCATTTGTGATGAATTTACAAGCGATTGTTTCCCGGGAAACCTCTTCATTAGATTCAGCGGTTGTGACCATTGGCAAAATGGATGTCGGTACGCGTTTTAATGTGATTGCGGAAAATGCGGTATTGGACGGTACGGTACGTTGTTTTGATATTGCGACTCGTGACCGTATTGAGGCCGCTATTCGTCGCTATGCAGAACATACTGCTGCAATTTATGGTGCTACCGCACAGGTCGACTATACCTATGGGACATTGCCAGTAATTAATGAAGAGCGCAGTGCCTTACTAGCGCAATCCATTATTTCTGAAGCCTTTGGTGAGCAATCATTGATCACCGAAAGGCCAACACCGGGCGGGGAAGATTTCAGTTTTTATATTGAAAATATCCCAGGTTGTTTCGCGTTATTAGGCACTGGAAACGCAGAAAAAGATACCCAATGGGCGCATCATCACGGCTGTTTTAATATCGATGAAGACACGATGGTCACAGGGGCTGAGTTGCACGCACAATATGCATGGGCGTATTTGCAACAAGAGAATTTCTAAAGGTTAAGTATTTAGGACAATTTTCAGTCCAAAATACTTCTCATTTTAATTATTCTATTGTAGTTTCAATAGGCATTAATAATTCTAGCGTTAATAAAAGAAGGTAAGAAAATGGAAAAACCATATTCTTACTTTCAATTTTTATGTTCGTTATTAATGTTTTTTATTATCGATGTGAATGGTTTATTACTTGATAATAATATTGAAATATATATAAAGGAATCGATTAAAATGGAAACAAAAACAGATACCTTATCAGATAAAGATATAGAGAATGTTAAAGTAAGTATAGAATCCATTGTTTTTCAGTATGTAGGGTCTCTGCCTGATAGTGTTATAATTCAAATTATTGATGATTCATTGATTGGTTATTCAATAGAAAATAAAGTGGCGATATTAAAAGATAATTTATTTTATCAATGTAAAATAAAAGAAATAGATATTTTAGAATACATGTCTGATGGGTTTTATAAAAAACATGTTGATGAAATTGAAAGCCAAGCTCAACAATTTGATTATGATAATATCGATTCATATTATGATGCGACATCTAAAAGTATGTTACCACTTTACAAATTGTTAGACGAGCAACAATTCCATCAAACATTAAAAATAAGGCTAAAAACTGCTCAGGCTGAATATCATAAGCAATTAAATTTTATTTTAAATGAGCACGAATCAACGATGGATACTATTTCTTTACAGCGTGATAAAGAAATTAATTCTGTTATTGAAAAATATATAAGAGACCGTGATTCTATTTATAAAAGATATGAAAATGAATTAAATCCAATTTATGAGAAGTATGGAAAAGAGTATGGGTCAATTTCAGAACAGGGCGATGAAATTTTAAATTCTTATTTTGAACGACGTGAAAATGAGTTGAAACCTATTTATAGTCGACGTGAAAATGAGCTAAGCTCTGTTTCAGGGCAATATGGAGAAAAAGAATTTGCGCTTAATTTGCAGTATGACGAAAAGTGTAATATTGCTGTTGAAAAAAAGGAAAAAGCGTTAAATTCTCTTTTTAAACAGTATGAATTGGCATTAAAACCGGTTTTAGAACAGCGTGAAAAAGGATGTGACTCGTTCGTTAAGCCAAGTAAAGAAGCGCTTGATTCCGTCACCATGCTTGAAGAAAATCGAACAGAGCTAGAGTTAGATTCTCAGCCAGAAAATAAAGTACAATCTGAAGAGAATGACCCATTTTTTGACTCTATACTTGAAAATATTAATGGATTCATACAAAAAGAAGCTACGTCGAGTATGACATACAGTGGAACTTGGACGAGTGAGACTTGCGTGTTTAAAGGTGGCGTAAAAACATGTACGGAAAAATCAGGCCAATTTTAGCCGTGGCTACGTAGGTATTTTATAATTTGTTCACATCCTATAATGCATAGGATGTGATTTTTTATGAGTTATGATGCTCAAAAATAGCGTCTCTTAAGCGCTGTTGTTGCTCAAAGCGTTGTTCTTGATTGAGTTCTGTATCATGGGAAAGCTGCATAAGCATTTCATTCATATTGTGAATGGAATTTTCATCAAGCAGTAAATCCACTTTGTTAACGATTTCATCATAGTGGGACATAGTCACAACTCCAATGTATTTGTATTGGCGTAATCATAACGCAAAACATCATTAAGTGGTTATACCATTAGTTCTGTTTATCGATGATCATCACAGCCATGGTGTCGGGCTCTAATGCGCGCATAATATGCGGTTCATCACCGGGGTAGTGAATATAATCCCCAACTGTTAACTCAACAGGGTTATCTAATGGGCCCACTAAGGCTCTACCCGCAGTGATAATGATGTGCTCACTAACACCGTGCATATGTGGCTCTGAAATGCGGTCACGCCCCGGTTGTGCAATGACAGTGTAGATATCCCGGCGCGAATTGTCAGGGGCAGATGACAATAAAAACGCCATATAATTGGCGTGTTCAGCGCTGACTGGAACGGCTTCACCGTGTCGGATCACGGTTACAGTCTCTTGTTTTTCTTCAATTAAGCGCGCAAAAGGGATGTCTAACGCAACACAAAGCGCCCACAGTGTTTCAATACTCGGGTTTCCGCTGCCCGACTCCAGTTGGGAGAGGGTGGACTTAGCAATGCCAGCTTTGCGTGATAATTCAGAGAGTGATAACCCACTTTTTTGCCGTTCGCGAGCAAGTGCTTTTGAGATAAGGTCAATCGGGGGAGCGGGTAAATTCAATTTTCATATCCTATATAGGTTGCACTTCACGGTGATGATCACCATAATGAATAAACGTATTATATATCGAACGGTTTGGGAATGCTAACGTCTACATTAAATTCCACGCTTAATAATAGCACAGTGAAAAATATTGCTCTGGTGTGCCTTGCTGACTTAATTGTGGGGATTTCATACGGTGCGCTCGCTCATTCTCAGGGCTTTGATTTCTGGGTGCCTTTAACGCTGTCAATACTCGTGCTTGCAGGAGCATCAGAGTTTCTCTTTATCGGTGTGATCTTTACAGGGGGAAGCCCAATTTCTGCTGCACTAGCGGGCTTGCTGGTTAATTCACGCCATATTCCTTTTAGTTTTGCTGTGGGTGATTTAACCGGCAAAGGGGCAAAAGCGCTTTTGGGATACCACATCATGAATGATGAAAGTGTGGTTTTTGGCCTTGCACAAGAAACGGAAAAAGAGAAACGGGCGGCTTTTTGGCTGTGTGGTATTGGTATTTTATTGTGTTGGCCACTTGGTGTGATTATTGGTGAAGTCTTGGGCAGTTTTGTGAATGATACCCACGTATTTGGTATGGATGCCATGTTCCCTGCGATTATTTTGGCACTTTCATTACCTGCTTTAAAAGATAAGCGTTTGAGAATAACCGCTATTATTGGCGCTGTAATCGCGGTTGCAACAACGCCTTATTTACCTGCGGGGATCCCCGTTTTATTGGCACTATTAAGCTTAGTTATTTATATAAGGAAATAATCATGATGGAGAACCCGTGGTTAATCTTCAGCGGCATCATGATATTAGCCGTTGGCACATACCTTATGCGAGCATCAGGGGCTTTGTTGAAAGGGCGCGTGGTGCTTTCAGAAAATAGCAAAACCTTGTTTTCCGCTGCTGCGATTGTGATTTTATTTTCAGTTGCAGTGACCTCTACGTTGTTTTCTGGGGAGTCATTTTCAGATTGGCCAAAGGTCATTGGGGTCTTAGTGGCAGGAATACTGACATGGTATAAAAAACCGTTTATTTTAATTGTGTTATCTGCAGCTATCGTTACTGCACTATTACGGTTAATTTAATAAAGCATGGGTAATCTAATAAAAATTGCCCCTATTGGTTGATAGGGGCAAACGAGTTACACGGTGAGGTCTTTAATGGTTTCTGAAGGGCCATTTTTTTGCACTGAGGCGATACCTTTTAGTGCGGATTGTTTAGAAGCATACATCTCACTGGTGGCAATAATTTCATGATTAGCCGCTTTTAATACAAAGTAATAAGGCTGAGCCACATCTTTCGTGGATTTTTTCAATTCATAATAGCCCATGATAAGCTCCTGCGTTTAAATGGAAAGCTAAATATCTAAATAAGGAAATAAGCAGAAAAAACGTTCTACTTAAAATAAGATTAGCTGCTGTTAGGTATTATTACTAGTGAGGGATGGGCATTTAGGAGAAACTACAAAAAAAGCCCCTGATAAACAGAGGCAATCGTAGGATATATAGAACTCTTTATTGTCCTTTAATGATATCGGTATCTTATTGGTTAAGATATTTGGTTTTGCTTATCAATAAAAAAGGTTTTACCGATACCATCAACAAGGCTAATCAATATGGCTCTCTATTGCGCTGCGGGTGCGTTAATAGGTTTTGGCATCGGCATGTTATTCATATTAGGAAATTCAGGGACTTCCATCACAGTGACTTTGACAACATAGCGTTTGCCATCTTCAATTTTAGGTGCATTGTTCGCCAGTTTTTTCACTGTTTCATTTGGTGTTGTCGTCTGTTCAGCTACGCTATACACCATATTATGATGATTACCCATATGTTGGCGCTGCATGTGATTATTTCCACCATTGCCAATATTGGCTGCGGTTGCTGCAAAGCCGACAGTCATTAATGCTAAAGCCAATAAACCCGCATTTAATTTTTTCATTTCGATTTCCTCTGTATGGTTAATGAGACCATCATTCACGAAAAATTTTTACGGCTCAATCGCTTTTACCTCCCTTGACTGAAGCTTCATAATTACTGCACTTTTTGTCCATGCTTAATCCATAATCTAGGGAAAACAGTGCGTTAGTAGACTGAAATTTACATTTTTATCCCAGTTGTGCTAATGAGGCTTTCAAATGTGGAGACCAAGAGCGCAATAGACTAGGATGGTAAGTTAGGTTCAATATCACCATAATCCTAACAAAGTGAGCGTGTATGTCTGATAAAAAAATTCCTCTTTCTTTGCTCGATCTCGCACCGATCACCCAAGGGTCAACAGCAAAAGAGGCTTTTTCCCATTCTCTTGACCTTGCTAAATTAGCTGAAAAGCTCGAATATCACCGTTATTGGCTTGCTGAGCATCATAATATGACTGGGATCGCTAGCGCAGCGACATCGGTACTTATTGGGTATTTGGCGGCAAATACAGAGTCACTGCGTTTAGGCTCTGGTGGCGTGATGTTACCGAACCATTCCCCTTTAGTGATTGCAGAACAGTTTGGTACGCTTAATACACTTTATCCTGAGCGCATTGACTTAGGGATAGGGCGAGCACCAGGAAGTAACCAGCAAACCATGCAGGCACTACGCCGCCACATGAATAGCGATATCGACAATTTCCCGCAAGATATCGCCCAGATAGTCAATTGGTTTGATGCGACGAATCCAGAGCCCGCCGTACGTCCCGTTCCTGGGTTTGGTGAAAAAATCCCTGTATGGCTATTGGGTTCAAGTCTTTATAGTGCGACTCTTGCCGCAAAATTAGGCTTACCTTTCGCGTTTGCCTCCCATTTCGCCCCTGATTTGTTATTGCAAGCGCTAGAGGTTTATCGCAGCAACTTCCAGCCATCAGAAAGACTCGCTAAACCTTATGCGATGGTGTGTATTAATATCATTGCGGCAGATACGCAGCGTGAAGCTGAGTTTTTGTTTACTTCGATGCAACAAGCCTTTGTGATGTTGCGCCGTGGGCAGACCTCCCAATTACCACCGCCAGTTGAAAGCATGGCCAATGTTTGGTCTCCCGCTGAGGAATACGGCGTCCAACAAGCACTTGGTATGTCATTAGTGGGGGATAAATCGAAAGTTCGTCATGGGTTAGAAACCATTTTACGTCAAACGCAAGCGGATGAAATTATGGTGAATGGGCAAATATTCGATCACCAATCGCGCTTATATTCATTTGAACTGGCGATGCAAGTTATGAATGAATTGAGCTAAGCCATTTGAAAGGGCGTTATTTTGCAGGGAAGCAAGCGTTTGATTTAATAAATAAGAAAAGAGATAACCCAGAAAAACTCTGGGTCATTGACGGGTTAGCAAGCGATTTGTGGGTGATGTGGTTCTAGCGGTGGTAACCCATGGGCTGCACGTGCGCGGTCGCAAGCCTCATTATAGATACCATCTTGCCAAGATTGCTCAAATTCACGACAAGGTGTTGGCCTTTGTGCGTAAATGGAGCAAGACACACATTCCCCTATCGTGCCTTGTAGCGCACTACAGCGCGTATTTTGCTTTTGATTGGTGCCATGCATACAGCTCATAAAAGGGGTGATTTGCTCGGTTAAATGTTGTGGCACAACGCCACCGCCACTTTCTGCCTCAGCCCAATAAAAAGAGACACGAAAATAGGCGCAACAAGCACCGCAGCTTACACATGGGTTATCTGAAGGATCGGTTTTTAGAATATGAATATTTGACATAACAAAACCAGATATTGATGTTGATAATATCCCCGTAGAATACGGGTTGACGCAACACAAGCAGGAAGCTCAAGAAAACGTTGCTCAAATTTTATTATCTTATGTAAATCCAGTGAATTGCAATAGCCTGTAGCAGAAAAAACTGGTTATTATGTTTATTTTTGATTTAAATAAAATCAAACGACAATTTTCAGTCATAAAAAAACCCGCCGTTTGGCAGGTTTTAAGTTTATAAAAGCTAAGTGATTAAACGTGTTTTAACTCAGTATCATCATCTTGATTAAACACAGCTTTATCTGTTTCACCCATCAGTTGGCTCGTCACTGTACCTGCTGTCATTGAACCGCTAACGTTCAAGGCAGTACGACCCATATCAATTAATGGCTCAACTGAAATCAACAGAGCAACTAAGGTTACTGGTAAGCCCATCGCTGGCAGCACGATTAACGCCGCAAATGTTGCACCACCACCGACGCCAGCGACACCCGCAGAACTGACAGTGACAATACCGACTAACGTTGCAATCCACAGTGGGTCAAACGGGTTAATTCCCATCGTTGGTGCGACCATTACCGCTAACATCGCTGGGTAAATACCTGCACAACCATTCTGACCGATTGTCGCGCCAAATGAGGCAGAGAAGCTGGCAATAGATTCAGGAACACCAAAACGGCGTGTTTGCGTTTCAATATTCAGCGGAATACTTGCTGCACTTGAACGGCTAGTAAAGGCGAATGTCAGTACTGGTCCCGCTTTCTTAAAGAATTTAATTGGGTTTAAGCCTGTTGTTGCAATAAAAATACCGTGGACAACAAACATGATACCCAGTGCCACGTAAGAGGCAATAACGAATGTACCTAAGTTAATGATATCGTGAAGATTCGAGCTTGCGACCACTTTGATCATCAGCGCCATTACACCATAAGGGGTTAAACGCATGACTAAGCGAACTAATTTCATCGCCCAAGCTTGCATAACATCAATCGCAGCTAAGGCTTTTTCACCACGTTCTTTATCATCTTTAAACAACTGTAATGCAGCGACCCCTAAGAAAGCCGCAAAGATAACCACACTAATAATTGATGTTGGGTTAGCTCCGGTTAAATCCGCAAACGGATTTTTAGGAATAAACGATAGGATTAATTGTGGTACAGTCAAGTCAGAAACTTTACCAATATAATTAGTTTCAATAGCACTCAGGCGAGCGGTTTCTGATTGCCCTTGTACTAATCCTTCAGCCGTTAAACCAAACAGGTTAGCAATTAAAATACCGACTAAGGCTGCAATTGCTGTTGTTAACAGTAGAGTTCCAATCGTTAAGAAACTGATTTTTCCCAGTGAAGACGCTTTATGCAATCTTGCAACCGCACTCAAAATAGACGCGAACACTAATGGCATAATGACCATTTGTAATAGCTGCACATAACCATTACCAACAATATTAAACCAAAGAATGGAGTCTTTTACCGTTTGGTGACCGCTACCGTAAACGAGGTGTAACACAACACCATAAGCAACACCAAAGACTAGACCGACTAACACTTTTTTAGACAGACTCCAGCCTTTCGCTCCCAGTTTTGCTAACAGTATCAGCAGTGCTACAAAACCGAGCACATTAATAATTAGAGGAATATTCATTCCGAACTCCAAATCGTTTTTTTATAAGGTATGTGACTAGCCCTTTAATCCTTAATGGTTATAAGGATTTCGTTGCTTCTAACAACTGGTTATATGTTATCAATAGAGAAAACACATTTCTTATACTAAATAGTAATAAGATAGTATTAATCATGCTTACATTATATTACAAAACTGAGAATTATGTAGGAAAGTGTATATCTAGCTGATTTTTAATATATTCTATTACACTTGCAACTTGATGATAAAAGTCAAATTGATACCCTGCTGGTAAAAAACAGGCACAAACTGTCAAAACAACTGCAATAAAACGTTCGCCCCGTTTACTGTTTTTCCCCCGAATAATGGGAAAACAGAAACGTTGAGGTAGTGGCCATAAAAAAGGTACGCCTGAAGGCGTTAGCATATCCGCGACTAAATGGCTCAAATAGCCCAATAAGAAAGCTTGAATAAGGTCATTGGGAATTGGCCATTGTGCTGGGATCCATTGATAACATGACAGCATGAGTAGCAACCATGCCAGTAAACTGTGGGTAAAACCGCGGTGACCGCAGAGTTTAGAGATAGGTAGCGAAAAAATACGCAGTAGTCGACCTGGTAGGGAAGAAGGGTGGTCAATATCGGGTAATAATGCACCTAATAACGCGCCGGGAACCAAGTGCAACCAATCACCTTGAGCTAGCTCAGGGGTGACTTGGAGTTTATGGGCCATTATCAAAGAGGCGACGGAAAAAAGCAGATGCCCTTCAGCGGTCATGGTGGATAAAATACCATCTGTTTATCTATACAGTTGATTGGCAGTATAAAGTGTTTAAAAAGAATATGATAGAGGGGTAAAGGTAAAAAAACTCTTATTTATTAGCAAATAAGGAAAGGATTTTATATTTTTTAAGCAATTCCCCTACCTAAGTCAGATAGGGGTGAATACAGATTACACAATTCACTATAACTAGCGTAAATGTTTAGCTTCTAATTCATTTAAAGAATTTAATTTAATATCCGCTAAACCAAAGCGTGGGTCATTAAAATGCTTACTATCTGGCACGACAATGGATCGCATTCTCGCAGCTTTTGCTGAAATCATGCCATTAAACGAATCTTCTAAAGATGCGCAGTGGATAGGTTTGGTGGATAGTGCAGAAGCAGCTTTAAGATAAACTTCAGGGTGTGGCTTACTCAATGGTAAATCAGCGGCTGAAATGACAGCAGAGAAATAATCGCGAATATCCAGTAAATTTAATACTTTTTCAAGCATATACAGTGGAGATGCAGACGCTAACGCGATTTTTAAATCCATCGAGCGACAAAGTTCCATCGCATGTTGAACTCCTGGCAAAATAGGACGTGTTTCTTCAACTAAGCCAACAACACGGTCAATGATCCGCTGTTTGGCTTCTTGTTGACTGCATCCATGCCAAGGTGAAGCTTGGTACCAAAGCTCAACAACATGGTCAATACGTAAACCCAATGTATCAGGTAGAGTGTTGGCAATCGCAAGGTCAACGCCTAACTGTGAAAAAACTTCAAGCTCAGCTTGCTCCCAAAAAGGTTCCGAGTCGATCAATAAACCATCCATATCAAAAATAACGGATTGGATGGGAAGATTATGGTACATGTCAAAACTCCATTCATGTAAACCCTATTGCCAATGAGCTTTACCCTTGTGGCAGTAGGAATTAAGGGAACTTGCCCAGCGACGATAGTATTTATTTACTTACTGACTATGATATCAGCAAATGAATAAATATTCGTATTAATTGCACGGGTGATTGTAACAACTCAGCACTAAAGGGAATAGACACAGATGGAGAAGTTGTACACCCAATGTGTTTTTAAAAATGTTTAAAATTCTGAAAGTCGATAACCAATCATCATTTTACAAGGTAAATTTGGAGGCATTTAATAATATCGGCTATTATTATCCCTGAAAAGTCACCATGAAAATTTATCGAGAATAATAACTCTGAGGAAGCGCAGTAATGAATTACCACAATGCTAATTATGTCGCAATCGGCAAACGTATTCTGGGTTGGGTTGTTTTTCTGGTAGCATTAATTTCGACGTTGGCGTCTTTAATTAAACTTGCTGGGATGAAAGGGCTGGCAGGTGAAGGGATCAATGCAGTAGCCAATGATTTTATTAAACTGATGGCGGAAATGACTCGCCAAACGACACCGTTTTTAAATTTCTTCTGGAATAACTCACCTGTACCGCAAGTTGCTAATGGTTTTTCAGGTAGCAACCTAGGGTTTATTATCATCTTTATTTTTATTTTTGTTGGTTTAGCGCTCAGTGCTTCAGGTTTGAGAATGTACCGACAAATTAAATTTATTCGTGAAAGCCTTGAAGACCACGTGATTTTGGAAAAAGCCAAAGGAATCGAACTGTCCAAAGCAGAACTTGAGGCAAATGTCACCATCCCACGCCACACAATTTTTACCCAGTTTTTTATTCTCTATTTCTGGCCAATTGTGCTGTTGATAGGACTGTATTTTATCCTAAAATTCCTTAACTGGTAATTTTCGTCATATTTCACGCTGTAGCGTTGTTGGCTTCATTCGGCGGCTTGGGTCACATACTTGTGTATGCTCCCCAATGTTTCGTCATACTTCCCATTATGCGGGTGTTATCTTCGTTTGCTAACGCTAGTCACATACTTATGTATGCTCCTAGCGATTAGCGGCACTTGATGCCTACGCATAATAGGAATTATTTAGAAAATTAAATGTTGGCCATACTTCAAACTGTAGCGTTGTTGGCTTCATTCGGCTACTCGGGTCACATACTTGTGTATGCTCCCCAATGTTTCGTCATACTTCCCATTATGCGGGTGTTATCTTCGTTTGCTAACG
>NZ_JBSICC010000025.1:0-59979 GCF_058245955.1 Providencia sp. UF-224
GCAGTGAAACGCCGTAGCGCCGATGGTAGTGTGGGGTCTCCCCATGTGAGAGTAGGGAACTGCCAGACATTAAATTAAAGTCTTATTGTGAGCTTTCATGATAAGCAGCCGAAAGGCGAAAGAATAAGTGGAGCGGTAGTTCAGTTGGTTAGAATACCTGCCTGTCACGCAGGGGGTCGCGGGTTCGAGTCCCGTCCGTTCCGCCACTTATCGAAGCCCCGTGATGAAAATCACGGGGTTTTTGTTTTTATGCCTATCTAAAAACCCACTCTTAAATAGTTTTATGTTAGTCATCCTATATTACCTATCGGGCTTTTTTCAACGGACTAGTTGAATATATAAATATTCACTACTAATTTGAAATAATGAGAATAGCTCACGCATTTAACTATTTAAACGCTTTATTTGATCTCCATGACTATCGAAGTTATTACTTTGGTGAATGTAATTGTGAGGTATAAAATAAAGAGTGGAAGCTTGAGTGTTTATTGAATAGATGTCATGAGAATTTGTTTGCTAAGAATGGCTTATTAACTTTTAAGTGAATGAGGTTGTAGTGAGTATCGTGTACAGAGTTATAGTATTTATCCACTGCGCATATGACTGCGAGTAATCACTCACTACTTGGCGTATTAGAGGGATATGGCAAAACGAAGAAAATTATACACGTCTCCAGTGATGAGTTTATGCGATATCAATGTTAAAAATTCGTTTTAGGGCTTTTTTGCCGTTAGTAGTAAATATAACTTCACGGTAGCCTGCTGTCTTTAGTATCCATTCATTTTGTTCAAAAGCGTGCAATAACGCAGCTCCAGCGCTTCCGCCTAAGTGCATACGCCTTTCGCTCCAATCTAAACAAGCACACGCCATTTTTCGTTTAGTGTGCATTGAAATATTGATATTGAGGCTGTTAAATTGCTCAATGCCAATAATGGATAATTTATTTTCTTTAGATGTAAACCAACCATTTTTATCCATAAACTCATAAATCTGAACTGCAATTTCTCCTGCTAAGTGATCATAGCAGGTGCGTGCTTTTCTCAGATGAACAGGGGTTGATACTGGAGCTTTATATTCCAATTTCATGGATACACTCATTAGTGTTTCCAACAATTCTGCAATGTCTGAGCCCGCGAGCCGGTAATAACGGTGCCGGCCTTGTGATAAGCAGCTAATTAGGTGGTTTTTTAACAATTTAGTTAAGTGAGCACTGGTTGTTGAAGGCGCAATATTTGCCGCAGCACTTAACTCTGTGGCTGTCCATGCCCTGCCATCCATTAGTGCGCAGAGAATACTGACCCTAGAGGGGTCAGCAATCGCAGAGGCAACCTTTGAAATAGATTTTTCTAAATGCTCATTTTCATCAATGGGTTGGCTAATTTTGTTTTTTATCATTAGGGGTATCCCATTTTTTAGTTACTTCTGAGGCGAGCTCATTGTTATCAGTTATGAGTATTAACCTATTATGATGATCACTATATTGAATCAGGATATTAATTTGGTGGTCTGCTAGGCACTGTGCTATAGCACCAAGTTCACCTGGTTGCTCTTGTTTTAATTTACGAATTACGGGCAGTGAAATGCTTTCCACTGGTATACCTGCTTTAGTCAGTGCCTTTTTAGCTTCTTCAGGCTGTGTGATTAAAAAGTGAGCATGGCTTTTTCCATCGATAGAAAAGACACCTCCACCTTCTAAGCCGACACCATGTTGGCCTAAAGTTGTCGCGAGTAATGCTAATGTACCTGCTTGGTTTTCAAGAATAACATGAATATCATACATTATGGTTATTCTCCTTATCGAAGGAATAATCCCTTATGGTTTCTGCAACTCGGATATGGTAATGAGAGAAAACGGAATTTTTCCCTTCACTTTGCGCACTTTGGTGCATAAAATGACGTTTCCACTCCATAATAGCGGCTTCATTTTCCCACCAAGAAAGCGATAAAATTTTTCCTTCGGTGGTGATACTTTGAAAACGCTCAACCGAAATAAAACCCTCAATATTCATTAGTTCAGATTTCAGCTTTGCGGCAAGTTCAAAATAACGCGCTTTTTGTTCGGGAATTGGAATAGCTTCAAAGATCACGGCAATCATAGAATTCTCCTTAATGTAGAAAGCACAACTATAAGCTTTTCATTAAGCAATACTTCGATGATGGGCGAAGTATTAAGGAAGATAATAATAGAGTAGGGAAGGGTTACTTAAGAGATTGGTATAAACTGTAGCCAGCAGCGGCACCTGCAACGTCGTAAGCAAAGTCGTGCCAGCTCCAGCCTGTTCCTTCAGGGCGACTATCATAAAGCTCTTTCGCAGCACCAAGCGAAATAGAAAATAATAGGCCAAATTGAGCTGCATGACGATGGGACATATTCTGCCTGTCCGCATAAGCATTGCCTGCTGCTGCCATGGCAGCGGAAAATGCAAAGTGCTGTGCTTTGTCTTTTCCTTTCCAATTGTCATTCGACCAATGAAAACCAGCACACCCTGTTGTTAATAACATCAATGAGCTAATAATTACTATTTTTACCGTATTGGCCTTCATTAATTGGTTACCAAAATTGAAAAGCGCCACTTTAAAGTGACGCTTTTGTGTAAACTTATAAGATCCGACTGATCAGCCGATCAACACGTATGCGTCTCAGCCTACGAATTAACTTTTTCACTTTAACAGGGTAAGTTTGAATGCTGTCTAACTCCCTGTAGTGATTAACGACTTTAGTATGAGTGCGAATGCATTCCAATTCATGATGACGTTGGTCTTGAAGCTGTTGTTTAGGATCATGAATTAAAACTGCGTTTTCCAGATCTAAGCCCCATGCGCGTGGATTTAAGTTATTACCCGTGATCAGTTGCCACTGGTTATCGACCCACATACCTTTCAAGTGATAAGTATTATCACCATCTTTCCAAAGCCTAACCGTCAACTGTTTACTGTCGATAAAGCGCTGTAAGCGACTAACAAATCGGCGTAAGTTGATTTCATATAGATAAGGAAGTGCGCCAATAATTTTGAAAGGCTCTTCTGGTGGAATATAAAAATCGTTAGCGGTTTTATCACCAATAATAATTTCAACCTGTTTGCCATCACGTAGTAATCGGCTGATGATCCGCACTAATACCGCTGGAAGGTTAAAGTATGGCGTACAAATAGTTAGTTTATCACTGGTTGAACCCATTAAATGGGTGATCACTCGGTTAAGATCGTTTTTCTTACCTAAGCCAACAAAGGGTGTTACCGATAATTCATCATTAGATGCATTACCAGTAAACTGGTAAGAAGACCCTCTAAGTCCTAAACGGAACTGTTTTATTAGGTGCTTAAATTCAGCCGTTTTAGGGCGCGTTTCTGTATTTAGACGATGAATAGCATCAGTAGGTAATAGTGAATCATCAATGAATTTTCGCATTGATGCTGCTAGCTGGCTATTTTTAATAAGGTGATATCGGTCATAACGATATTTTTCATGTCGTTGTAAATACACATCATTGATGCTTGCTCCGCTATACAGCAGGGTATCATCAAACAGAAAGCCTTTTAGATGTAAGACACCTAAAGCTTCCCGAGTATTGACGGGAATACCATAGATTGGAATGTCAACATCTGGATACTGTTGCGAGACATCGTAATACCAATCCGCGTTGGTGGCATTTGCAGCAGCACCAATACGCCCTCGTTGAGCCCGATGCCAGTCGACGAGAATTTTGATATCTAATGATGTATTAGCTTGTTTTGCCGCATACAGCGCATGAAGAATGTCTTTACCTGCGTCATCTTTCTCTAAATACAAGGCCGTAATGTAGATAGTATTTTGAGCGAGAGATATTTGCTTAAGCAGTTCATCACGAAAATCTTCTGTCTTATATAGCGTTTTGACATCAGCAACATCTTGAGACAGTTTAGGTAAACTTACCAAATATTGTTGATGTTTTGCTTGTTTTAGTTTTGACAACATCACAGTGCGAATTTTCTCTTATTAGTCTAATAGCAAATCGCTTTGCACACATTTTTAAGCGAATGATCAGTGAATGATAGCATATTTAGTCAAAGCATTTAGAATAAATTGCATATCTGTTTAATTCCCATACAGGTTATGCCACGCTCCATCATGTTTTTAAAGGTGAAGAGTGAGGTTCACAACACCATCTTCAAATTGCACTTCAACCTCAAACCCTAATTTTTTCGCTAAGCTGATCATGTTGCGGTTTTCAGGCATGGTGATAGCAGTTAATTTTTTGATGCCATGGCCGCGAGTATAGTTAAGCAATTTTTGCATAAGCTGATAACCCAGTGTTTGCCCTTTCATATCAGAACGAACTAAAACAGCAAATTCAGCCTCTTGATTATCTGGGTCTGCCATTGCACGAACAACACCGATGATTTCAGGGCTTGTACTTTGATTTTTTACTGCCACAAAGGCCATTTCACGGTCGTAATCTATTTGCGTCATATTAGCGAGGTCGTCATGGGTAAACTCACTAATCTCACTAAAATACCGATAATAGAGATCTTCTTTTGTGACCTGCTCGATAAAAGACTTCAATAGTGGTTCATCTTCGGGAAGTATTGGGCGTAATAAGCAGTTTAAATCTTCTTTTAAATGAATTGTTTCTTCTAACTCGCTTGGATAAGGGCGAATAGCAAGCCTTGAGCTTGCCACACCATCATTAGGGCTGAGTGTCATAGAAACATCTAACAAGGTAAATTCATCGCCAGAGGCTAATAGTGGGTGTATATCTAAGCGTGTAATATTTGGGCAATCGATGATTAGGTTTGAAACTCTCACTAATAAACTGGAGAGGCCTAAGATATTCAGTGGTTCTAATGCACTACGCGACTTAATTTTATAGCCTTTGATGGCGTTAATGACGAGGTAACGCGCGAGCGCCATATTTAATGGCGGTAAGGCAACAGCAGCTTGGCTTTCTTGCTGCCATTCAATTCCCCCTTCACCTAACATTATTAGCAGGCCAAATACTGGGTCGAGTTCTACCGCAATACGCAATTCTTGTGCGCCTGCACGGTTTGCCATGCTTTGCACTAATAAACCTTCAATGCGAGCGTTCGGGAAATTGGTGGAAACACGTTCAATAATTGCTTTGGCGGCATCTTCAACCTCTTTTGCATTTCTCAGATACAGCATGACACCTTGAACTTCTGATTTATGCACAATATCGGGTGAACGTAGCTTTAAAGCAACGGGATAACCAATTTTTTCAGCAATTTCAATTGCTTCCTCACTTGAATGAGCAATCCAAGTTGGCAAACTATGCAGCCCATAGGCTTTTAAAATAGGCTGCACTTCATGCGTATCTAAATGCAAGTTATTGTTTTTCAATGCTTGCTGAATATATTCATGTGCTTGCTGTGTATTGGCAGTAATCCCCACAGGAAGTGCTGGCGTCTCTTTTAACTGTTTTTGGTTACGGCGGTATTCCACCATGTGCATATAGGCTGTAATTGCTCCTTCAGGGGTTCGATAAGTCGGGATCCCAGCTTCACTAAACAAACGCCGTGATTCTTGAGAAGAATATTCACCACACCAGTTGGTTAAAATAGTGAGCCATTTTCCACGAGGGTGCTGCTTGATGGTTTTGATAATTTTTTCTGCCATGGATTTGCTTTCAGTGATCGCACTGGGGGTATGGATCAACAAAAGTGCATCATGATCATGGCTATCGAGCATCTTGTTTAATACGTTAATATAGCGCTCTACCGTGGAATCATCACCCAAATCAATCGGATTTTGTGTGGAGAGATCAAGTGGAAGCAGGGCACTGAGTTCATTTTCGGTTTCAATACTGAGTGTAGCCAGCTTGCCATTACGCAGAAGAAGTTCATCCAAAGCCATGGCGGCGGGGGCAGCACCATTGCTCATAATTGATAAACGTTCACCCCGTAATGGAGTCATATAGCTTAATGTTTCAACAGCAGAAAACATTTCATGGGTGTCTTGCACCCGCAAAAGGCCTGCCCGTTGAATTGCAGCATCATAAGCGGCATCCAAACTGGGTTTTTCCCCTAAAAGTTCTTGGGCTTTGCGTGTTCGACCACTTTTTATGACGAGAATAGGCTTGTTGCGTGATGCACTGCGTGATGACGATAAAAAGCGCCGCGCATCACTGATGTTTTCAAGGTAAAGCAAAATTGCACTGGTTTTGCTATCGCGGGCTAAGTAATCCAGTAAGTCATCAATATCAATATCGATACTATCACCCAGGGCGATAAAGTAGGAGAAACCGATATCACGATGCCTTGCCCAATCAAGCACGGTATTAGAAACTGCGGCAGATTGTGAAATAAAAGCCAGTTTGCCTTTGAGTATTGGGATAGGTGAAAAGCTGGCATTTAAACCTTGCCATGGTGCTAAAAACCCTAAACTATTAGGACCCAAAAGGCGAATTTGATATTGCTGAGCCACCTTTTTTAATTCATTAAATTGAATCGAAGGGGATGATAAGATAATCACAACTTTGCAGCCTGCTTCACCAAGTTGCAGTAAACAGCTAATATTTCGTGAATGATGTGTACAAATTACTGCAAGGTCAGGTTTGAGTGGAAGCTTATCAATAGAAGGGTAGGCCAGTACGCCCAAGACGGAGCTACGATTTGGATTGACTGGGAGAATCGGCCCTTTAAAGCCGCTGGTGAGAAGGTTTTTCATCATAACCGAACCTGCACGGCTCGGATTTTCAGAGGCGCCAATGACCACGATTGATTTTGGCCTGAATAAAGATTCTAACTGACTCACTAAACCCATAGAGATAACCCTTCGCTTGGTGAACGGCATAATCGTTCAAGAGATAAAAAGAGGCTAAGTAATACTTATGAATACTATGCCCTATCTTTTATATTGCGCTAGTTTATCCTGCGGATTTAATTAATTTATACAAGCACCTTCACGTTTTAGGATGACGATTATCCGAAAGTGACTATTTCTTGGAACTATTTACGAAAAAAAGCGTGAAAACAGTCCCTAAAAATAGTTAGGAAGCCGTTGCGTTTAACACCATTTGGGCTACTGGGTGATGGGGTTTCCCCTCAAGGTATTTTTGGCGAAATAGACTAAAATGACTAAATAACTGCTGTGAGGCTTGGATATCACCAGCAAGCTCTAGCACTGTAGCGGCAACCTCTGCGGTGCAATGTTGTTCTTCACGGGATGGTGTGCGTAACAGGTAGTCCGTCCGCGCTTTTGTGTTGATGGATAGCATTGGAATGTTATTGAGATACGGGCTCTTACGGAACATTTTGCGTGCTTCAGGCCAGGTTCCATCCAATAAAATAAATAAAGCAGGTTTATCAGAGATGCTAGGTTCATTCACAACAACACGATTTTCTTGCGCATAGCTTTCAGGGAAAATCAGGTAAGGCTGGCGAGTATCATCCTGTAAGGCTGCTAAAAGCTGTGCATCTGGATCGGTCCTTGACCACTGAAAAGCGAGTGTCTCAGGGAGGACATCAGCAATCAGTTTTCCTGTATTGCTGGGTTTAAACACTTCACCATCAAACATGATCAAGCAAAATTGACTTTTTGCTTGGGTTGATACCGTTTCTTGGCACAGGCATTGTGGAACAGGTAACAAGCAATATTGGCAGCGTTTTACACGACAGCCCCTTGCTTTAAAAGGTTTTGTCGATAAAGCGAGGCGTTGCTGGCGGAGGTGATAAACGGCATTAGGTGTCATGTTTGATTACTGTTTTGCAGGCCATAAAATAAGCCGCATATTGTACGCAAAACGATTTCTGTGCGATAGAGGTATATTCAATAACTTTTCGGTGAGATAATAGTGCGAATCGGTAGCGTAGCCTTGCAACATCATGTAATCTTCGCGCCATAGCTTAGTAGGGGATAGTGATGAACGACTCGAATGATTTTAGTGGTAAAAACGGCAAAGTAAAAGTGATGTATGTCCGCAGCGAAGAGCAGGACAGCATCAAAGGTAACGATAAACGCCGTGGCGGTCGTGACGGTGGTCGCGATGATAGACGTGGCGGAAATGATAAGCGCGGTGGTGACCGACGTGATGGTGGCCGCCAAGAAAGAGGGGGTCGTTCAAATCGCCCTGAAGGTGGTCGTCAGGAACGCCGCTCTGATAACCGTGATAGCGCACCACGTGAGCGTTCCCCGTGGCGTACGGTTTCTAAACCGAATAGCGAAGAATTTGAAAATGATCATGGTGGGATTGTTGGTAAAAGCCAAATCGACCCTGAGCAACTGCGTAAACAACGCCAAGAAGAGACCCGTATTTACGGCGAAAATGCGTGCCAAGCGATGTTTAAAAACCGCCCAGACGCCATTGTTCGCGCATGGTTTTTACAATCTGTCACGCCTCGTTTTCGTGATGCCCTGAAATGGATGGCGGCAAACCGCAAAGCCTATCATGTTGTTGATGATGAAGAGTTATCGAAAGCCTCTGGAACAGAACACCATGGTGGTGTGTGTTTTATCATCAAAAAGCGTGGTGGCATGAGCGCAGACGCGTATTTAGAGCAAGCCACAGAAAAAGATTGTGTATTAGCGCTGGAAGATGTTGGTAACCCACATAACTTAGGCGGGATCATGCGCAGCTGCGCTCACTTTGGTGTGCAAGGCGTGATTTTGCAAGATGCAGGCATGTTGGAATCCGGCGCGGCAATTCGTACCGCAGAAGGTGGTGCTGAGCACATTAAAGCTATCGATGCTGATGGCTTAACGTCCACGTTAGATAAATTCCGCAAAGCGGGTTACACCATTGTAACTACATCGAGCCATAAAGGCAGCCAAGATTTAGCGAAAGCGAAATTACCAGCCAAAATGGTACTTGTTTTAGGCCAAGAAAGTGATGGCTTAAGCGATAGCACGTGGGATCAAGGGGATATGAGCCTATTTATCGGCGGAACGGGCAAAGTTGAAAGCCTGAATGTCTCTGTTGCTACAGGGGTGATGTTGGCACAATGGTGGCAGCAAAACCAAGCTAACTAATCGGTTTATCAATACGATTTCTAAGGCCATACGTTTTCACGTATGGCTTTTTTCTATCTAAAATTTGGCTAGTGAGTCAATAAATCTGCAAACTCAGCAAGTTTCGGCACGAGAAATTCATCTTCTGGATAATTACATGAATAAGCTTCTAATAAGTGATTAGTGAACTGAATAAGATCTAAACGCGTTAATGGCGTGGGTTGAGTTACTATCATATATGCCGCAGATATTTCGTTTAAACTGATGCAGTATTCATAATAACCTTCAGTAAGAGCCTGCTTAATTTCATCGGGAATTGTATTAAAATCCAGATCATCAGCATCAAGTTTTAGCTGCATATAAGCTTGAACGTCATCCAAAATATCAAATGGATAATCTTCTTGGTACTGATTAATGTAGCGAATGAGTTTTCCGCGGCATTGCTCTGTCTGGGCTTCATCCATGGTATTAATCAAAGTAAGTGCCTGACTGTTTTCAATCCATGATTTCATGATTGTTTACCTGAGCGGGTTAATGATTGAACAAGTGTATTTGATAGGAAGGAATGAAGCAAAAAATAACCCCACACCGAAATGTAGGGTTAAATTGAGATTAGTGAGCGCCGCCACCGTCTTTCGACCCCGCACCAAATGGCGGTTTAGCAAACCAGACGATCACCATCAGTAAAATAAAGATCCCCGCGGAGAGCCAGAAAATTTCATTTGCCGATAAGATCAGCCCTTGATCTGTAATGGTTTTCGCTAAGTAAGCCGCACTTTGCTGCTCATTCATGCCAATCTGTGCCAATTCACTGTACATATGCTGCGCATTTGGATTGTACGGATTGACAAATTCGGCAAGATTTTCATGGTGCATGGATTCTCTTTGTGTCCACATTGTTGTGGTAATCGAGGTACCAATTGCCCCAGCCAGCGTTCGGGTAAAGTTAGATAAGCTGGATGCCGATGCCATTTTTTCAGGGGGTAACCCCGACAAGGTAATGGTGGTTAATGGCATAAAGAAGCAGGCAATCGCGAGGCCTTGAACAAATTGCGGCCAAGCTGCTGCTGCAAAGCCCATACCCGGTTCAAAGGTATAAGCACGCCAGTAGTAACAGACAGCATAGATAATAAAGCTGAATGTCACTAAATAACGCATATCAATGCGGTTACCAAATTTACCGATAATGGGGGTAATGAGTAGTGGCAATAACCCAACGGGCGCAGAGGCTAATCCCGCCCATGTTGCAGTATATCCATAAACCTCTTGCAATAGCTGCGGGAGCAAGACGATGGTACCAAAGTACAACATATAGGCGAGGCTGAGGGATAAGCAGCCAATGGTAAAATTGCGTTCCTTAAAGAGAGAGAGGTCAATGACGGGGTGATCGTCGGTTAACTCCCAGACAATTAAGAAGGCAATCGCTACAACGGCAATTACTGTCAAGACAATGATTTCGGTTGAGTTAAACCAATCCAGCTCTTTCCCTTGGTCGAGCATGATTTGCAGTGCGCCAATCCCAACAACTAATAAAACTAAACCAACAGTATCAATGCGTTGAATAGAAATTTTTGTCTCACGGCCTTTTAAGGTACGCATGATGGCAAAAATAATTGCAATACTGAATGGAACGTTGATGAAGAATATCCATCCCCAATGGTAGTTATCACTGATATAGCCACCAAGAATAGGCCCGCAAATTGGTGCGACCACAATGGTCATCGACCAAAGCGCCAGCGCCATACTGCGTTTGGCGGGGGGGTAGTTATTAAGCAGTAAGCTTTGGGATAGAGGGATCAGTGGACCCGCGACTAAACCTTGCAACACACGGAATAAAATCAGCATTTCTAAGCTGCCAGAAATACCGCATAACCAAGATGTTAAGGCAAAAAGACCCGTTGACCATAAAAATAGTCGAACCTCACCAATACGCCGTGCTAGCCAGCCGGTGACAGGAATGGAGATTGCATTTGCCACGCCGAACGAGGTGATCACCCACGTTCCTTGGGAGTTAGATGCGCCAAGGTTACCCGCAATCGTTGGGATTGCGACGTTAGCAATGGTTGAGTCAAGGACTTGCATGAACGTCGCCAGTGAGAGGGCGATGGTCATCCAAGCCAGTTTTGAACCTGTAAGTGGTGCGGTCATGAGTGTTGCGCCCCCACTTATTTGTTCCCAGCGTTATTATTAATTATCTCAGTAACTATCTTGTCGGCAGGAGACATATCCACCGCTAATGCAGATGTATGGTAAGCTGGTGCATCACGCATGCCTTTTGACAGCACTTTGCCATCTTTATTTAAGGTATCAATCGTCACTTCCGTGGATAAACCGATACGTAATGGGCGTTCTTCAAGTTGTGCAGGGTCTAACGCAATACGTACGGGGAGGCGCTGTACAACTTTAATCCAGTTTCCACTCGCATTTTGCGCGGGTAATAATGAAAACGCACTACCTGTCCCCATATCTAGACCAACAACCGTCCCGTTAAAGACCACGTCTTTGCCGTAGAAGTCGGCTGTGACTTTCGCAGGCTGGCCAATACGCATATCTGCCAGTTGTGTTTCTTTAAAGTTGGCATCAATCCACATACCACTCGATGGCACAATGGCCATTAATGGGGTTGATGGCGTGATTTGTGAGCCAATTTGCACGCTACGGCGAGAAACATAACCGTCCACTGGGCTCACAATTTTGGTGCGCTGTAAGGTTAACCATGCATTACGAACTTGAGTCGCAGCTTGCTCAACCGCAGGTTGTTTTTCAATGGAGGTATTGAGGACGATTGCTTGGTTGGCATTATATTGCTCAACGGCCATATCTAATGCAGCTTTTGCACTGACAACGGACTCGCGTGCGTGTTGCAACTCTTCTTTACCGATTAAATTGCTGTTGCCTAACACTTCGCGACGTTTTAGGTCATTTTGTAAACGGCTCAATTCTGAGCGTTTCACATCAATATTCGCTTGTAGCTGGCGGCTGTTAATGATGTGCTGGCGAGTTTGACGCACACTATTTGCCAGTTCGGTTTTGGCTTTATCCAATGCCAATTCAGCGTCCCGTGGGTCAAGTTCAACGAGTACCGTGCCGCTTTGTACGAAGTCGGTATTATCAACGTTAACGGTCATCACGCTCCCAGATACTTGGGATTGGATTTGTACTTGATTACCTGCAACGTAAGCGTTATCCGTTGATTCATAATGGCGAAGTACCAGATACCAATAAACTGCCCAGCCCACGCCAATAGCAATAAAAATTAACGTTAAAAAGACCAAAGCATTTCTGCGTTGTCTTTTTTTATTTCGTTGGGGAGCTTGCGTTTGTTGCATTTCCTCAGGGGAACTCATACTGGTATTACTCCATTTTCGATGGATAAGGATCACGGTTGTTTCCAGTAGTTAGTAGTTAACCACTGGAAACTGAGACTACAAATGATTTTGCTGCTTGATGGGAATATCGTAAAGCATAAGGTAAAAGGATAATGAAATATTACAGGCTGAAAAGTTTTTTTTCGCCTTTGAGTATCAGAATGCCTCAAATACATTAACCTTACAAAATAAATGGTTAATCTTTTATAGTATCCAGTTTTGTCAGTAATTTACGCATGAGTTTATCAAGCTGCTGTTTTTCATCAGCATCTAAAGCCGACCAGATATCGATTAACGCGCTGTGCTGCGGTGGCAATAAGCTACTTAAAAACTCTGAACCTTTTTCGGTAAGGTGTAAATGTAGACAACGTCTGTCATTGTGGCTTTCTTTACGTTCAATCCAGCCATTTTTTTCCAGTTCATCTGCAATACGAGTTGCATTGGTACGAGATGAGCCCAGTGCGGCACTGAGTTCTGACGGTTGGATACTGCGTGAATCTTTCGTATCTAAAATCATTAATGCCATAAAGAGAGTTTCATTGATCCCTTGAGCTCGTAGCATACTATTGCGAGATTCAAGTAATTTTCCATGAACATGCATACATAAGCGAGTCAAAAGTATCTCTTGATACGGGATTGGTTTTTCATGTGTATCTTGTTGCGCGACGCGAGCATTTAATAGTGCTTCTGTCGGTGTAAATGAACTTTCCATTATTTGGATACCTTATTAGTTTCAGTTGGTAAGATTGCAACTGTCATCAACCATCTAAATGGTATATTAAAAGAGAGAATTAGCAATTATACTTAATTAATATCGATGATTTTATTTTGATAATGATACATGATTCATAAATTTTATGAATGTAATTTATGGGTTTCAGTATAGCTTAATGTATATTTTTAGCCTACCTAAGTATATTTGGATATAAATTAGCCAAAAAAATACAATTTACACATCAAACAAAATCATATAAAACAATATATAATCACATCGCATTAACTCAATACCATTTTTTTTGTTACCCAATAATTACAAGTTAGATAGATATTGCTATTGATTAGGTGAAAATACCTATTTTTTGTTTTTGGATTATTATTTCTGCTAATAATTATTGCCCTAATTAACAATAATTATACCGTCCAAATGAGATATAGTATTTGTTTAACTGTGTCATTTGCTAACTTTCGCTGTGGTAACTATAACAATATATTATTATTATCTCGAATTATTGATATTAATTTATGGGTTATATGCTTAAATAAAGAAAAAAAGTGACAGTTCTACTTTGAATATATTATGTTTTTTTATGTGTTAATGTGCAGCTGATAACATTTAAGAAAAAACATTATCAGCTGTAGAAAGGGGGAGAGTGATTACTCTTCTAACGTCGAGATAGTGGGATCGAATCGGATACCAATGGCCCAGATAACTAAGCTTAGAGCCGTTAAACAAACGCCTGCAATCGCTACTCCTTCCCAGCCAGCACGTTCATAGGCATAGCCTGATAATAATGAGCCGAGTGCCCCACCAATAAAATAACTGGTCATATACCCTGCGGTGAGACGGTTACGCGCTTCAGGCATAATGCGGTATAAGGTACTTTGGCTGGTAACATGGACGGCTTGAACTGCGAGGTCAAGTACCAGAATGCCAATAACAAAGGCGACTAAGGAGTGTTTTGCTAAACCTATGGGCAACCAAGATAACAGCAATAAAACCAGTCCAACGGTCGTGATTATTTTACCTTTGCCTTTATCCACAAGGTGGCCCGCTTGTGATGCCATTAATGCGCCCGCAGCACCAACAAGGCCAAATAAACCGATAGTCCCCTCAGAATAGTTAAATGGCGGGCTCGCCAATAAAAATGCCATTGCTGTCCACAATAGCCCAAAATTAGCAAAAGAGAGTGCGCCAAGTGACGCTCTAACCGCCAAAACAGGCGTACTAAAAAATAATCGGCCAATAGAGCAAAGTAACTGAAAGTAGTTAAGATTCGCTTTTTGGTGATAGCGAGGTAATTTAATCGCTAATACAATTAATAAGATAATTAATAAAACAAAGGCGACCCAATAAATTGCACGCCAGCCGCCGACCATTGCTACAGCACCAGATACCGTTCTTGCCAGTAAAATTCCCAGTAATAATCCGCTCATGATGATACCAACCGCTTTACCTCGCTTATTCGGATGCGCGATAGAGGCAGCCATCGGGATCAGCACTTGAGCAACAACAGAAAACAGCCCGGTCAGTGCAGTACCTAATAGGATCTGCCAAATGTTGGTTGAAAGCGCGGTAATGAGTAAGCCTGAAGCAGAAAGAAACGTCATGAATAAAATTAAGCGTTTACGTTCAAATAAGTCTCCAAGAGGAACTAAAAACAGTAAACCGACTGCGTAGCCAAGTTGTGCGGCGGTGACAATAAAGCCTGCCATGTTGGTGGTCAGATTAAATTGCGCTGCAATGGTGTCTAACAGAGGCTGGGCATAGTAATTGCTGGCCACGACAAGGCCTGTTGCAATGGCCATCAAAATAGTGAGGCCCGTTGTTAGCTCCGCAGTTTGGGTCTGTTTCATGTAGGTTACCTATTATTTGCTAGGCGACTACTATAAACAAAATTCATTACCTTGGTTTATTTCTTTTTGTCATTGATGTAAAAAGCCACCCAGATTAGCGGGTGGCTTTAGTTATTTTATTGTGTGATTTAAGCTTACTTAGCGGCTTCTTGCGCTGCTTTCACCCAGCCATCAAACGTGGATTGGTGCGCTTTTATCCAAGCATTGGTGTGGCGTTGGATATCCGCTTGTGACGCTTCACCATTATGCATTCTTAAGTTTTGCGCATTGATATCGGCAATAGGCAGTTTCATCACTTCAAATAATTTTGCCGCAGATGGGTTATCCGCTGCCCATTTTTTGTTAGCGACGATATGCATGGTATTTGGTGGGAAACCATAGTTTTTCCCGTTAGGTAACTTCGTGTCTGTTTTTTCACCGTTTGGCATTGAAGAGAAAGGTACTTCTAACCAGACCACATCACGACCTGGTTTGAGCACATCACTGATCCAATAAGGTGTCCACGTATAATATAAAATAGGTTTACCTTCTTTATATCGGGTAATGGTATCAGCCATCATCGCCGCATAGTTCCCTTGATTATGATCGACTGTTTTTTCAAGGTCATAGGCTTTTAAATGATTATTGATGGCGGCTTCACAACCCCAGCCTGGATTACATCCAGTTAAATCCGCTTTACCATTGCCATTTGAATCAAAGAGTTTGGCAATTTTAGGGTCTTTAAGTTGCTCAACATTAGTAATGTTGTATTTTTCTGCGGTCTTTTTGTCAATGAGGTAGCCTTGAGCTGCATTAACGACGTAATTACCTTGGCGATAGAATACTTTATCACCGCCAGCAGCGTCATATTGCGCATTATGCAAAGGAACCCAGCTGGTGGCTAAGTATGTCGCATCACCATTCGCTATGGATGCATAAGCCACGTTATAGTCGACCTCTTTGATAGGTTGAACATCATAGCCGAGCTCTTCAAGGGCTTTAGCGACGATCAGTGTTTGGAATGTTTCTTCGCTGATAGTACTTTGTACAGGGTTAATTTTTATCCCTTTACCCGGTAGGTCGTTAGCACCTGCCAATGGAATGGTAAATATGGCTGTCAGTGCAGATGCAAGAATGATTTTATGTTTCATTATATTGTTCCCTCTGTTTTATTTCGCAGCGAGCTTGGCCTTAATGGGAAGAGCCAAGTTAAGTGCCAAATGAATGGCACTCAGGTGAATGGAGGATGTATGGATTAATTGGCTTTTTTACAAAATGGGCGCAAAACCAGCCCAATAGGGCCTTTTTGATACCAACGAATCGGCGTTTTACCACGGGTATCTTGCCCCAAAGACTGGGTGAAGCGGTCTAAAATGATAGCGAGAATAACAATACCGACGCCCCCGACAGACGCGAGCCCCATATCAAGGCGGCCAATCCCCCTTAATACCATTTGACCTAAACCACCAACTGCAATCATCGACGCTATGACCACCATTGAAAGCGCTAACATAAGCGTTTGGTTAACACCCGCCATGATCGTTGGCATTGCGAGTGGTAATTGCACTTTGAATAACATTTGACGAGGACTTGCACCGAATGATTCAGCAGCTTCAATTAAGTCGGCAGGGACTTGCTTGATACCTAAAATGGTCAGACGAATGATAGGTGGCAAGGCAAATATAATGGTGACGACGACACCAGGCACATTACCGATACCAAATAACATGACAATCGGCACTAAGTAGACGAATGCCGGTGTGGTTTGCATCGCATCGAGTAATGGGCGGATGATTTTGGCTGCTCTTTCGCTACGAGCCAGCCAAATTCCCAGCGGTAGCCCTATCACAATACAAAATAGCAATGAGGTCAGTACCAGCGATAATGTCACCATCGCTTCCGACCAAGCACCAATTGCCCCGATGGCTATCATCGAAATAAAGGTTGCCACGCCCATTGCTCGCCCTGCTAATTGCCAAGCAAGTAGTGCAAAAATGATAATGGCTACGGGAGACGGCAGCGAGGTGAGAAATTGTTCAAACCCGCTGAGAATGAAATCGATAGGAGCTCGTATGCCTTGGAATACAGGGCGAAAGTTGAGAACAACCCAATCGATGGCATGCGCAACCCAAGAATCAAGCGGGATAAGCGTGTGCTGGAAGGGATCCATAATATTAAACTGATCTGGTGCGATGCTATCTGTTGGTGCAGCATCAAGCCAATCACTGGATCCTGCATCTGGTGCAGTCTCTGTTGCGGATGAGCCACCCCACGGATCATCTACAGCACTTTGATCTTGCACGGAACTTGCCGCCCATGGATCGTCAGATTGGGTTGTATTAGGCGTCTGCACTGGCGTTTGCTCAACTTGAGTATCGGCCCACGGATCTTGTTGGTCGATGGTATTGTCTTGATTTTGCTTACTCATTAGGCGTCTCCTTATCCAGTGCTTGTAGCAGCATGCCTTTCGAAATCACCCCTAGATAACGATTTTTTTCATTCACGACAGGTACTGCGCAAGGCGCTTGTGCAATCGTCGAGATAACTTCATTTAAGGAGGTATCACCTTGAATCGGCTCAATATCTGATAAAATTGCAGCTTCAATCCCGGCTTTGTCGTGCAACGCTTTTTCTAAAGACTCTACGGAGACGACACCTGCAAAGGTATGGCCTCGTGAAAGCAAATAGCCATGGTAACGGTCTTCATCATTCAGCACTTTTAGGGCGGAACGAGGACCAAAGCCGGGCGCGATATGTAGCAGGGCATCGGGGCGCCTTCGTGCAATATCTTTGGCACTGAACACTTGGCTAATATCAACTCCACGGAAGAAGGTTCTGACATAGTCATTAGCTGGGTTATTCAGTATTTCATCAGGGGTGCCGACCTGAACGACAACACCGCCTTGCATAATGGCGATGCGGTCACCAATTCGCATGGCTTCATCGAGGTCATGGGAGATAAAAACGATGGTGCGTTGTTTATCCCCTTGTAAAGACAGCAATTCATCTTGCATTTCTGTTCGAATAAGTGGGTCAAGCGCAGAAAAGGCTTCATCCATTAACAGGATATCAGGGTCATTGGCGAGTGCTCTTGCTAAGCCAATGCGTTGGCGCATCCCACCAGAAAGCTCGTCGGGATAGGAATTGGCCCACTTTTCGAGGTTCACTTGATTCAGGGCATCCATCGCTTTTTTATGGCGGTCTGGTTTCGATATGCCCGAAAGCTCCATGCCAAATGCGGTATTATCAATCACATTCATGTGAGGCATTAAGGCAAAGGATTGAAACACCATGCTGATTTTTGTTCGGCGCACGTCACGCAGGGCTTTGTCGGAAATATCAGAGATATCTTCTCCATCAATCAGCACTTGGCCGCTGGTGGGTTCAATCAGGCGATTGAGGAGGCGCACCAAAGTGGACTTCCCTGAACCCGAAAGCCCCATTACAACGAAGATTTCGCCTTCTTCAATCGCCAGATTCACATCTTGAACACCGACCGTGAGGCCTGTTTTTTCAAAGATAGCGTCTTTGTCCATTCCTGATTCTAAAAGCTTAAATGCGGAGTCAGGATTTTCCCCAAATATTTTATATAAATTTTTAACTTCTAATTTTATTGCCATATATTATTTACCCAATTTTCAATCAACAAAAAGAGTTGGAGCCCAAAATGAATTGTGTCGATTCAATAATGATAGTCTTGCCTATTTAGACCTAAACCATGGCTATCGTTTGAAAATTATTAGGGCAGAAATTCCTATTTTAATTTAATGGGTTTATTCATTATGGTTTAAATTCAAATGCTCCTGATTAGATTATTAGTAAAAATTGCAAGCAATAAACCCTAGCATAATAAAAATGGCTGACAACCCTTGGTTAAGTAGAATTAATCAAAAAAATCCCCGTAAAAAATGTAAAATATGATTTAAATAAGAAAACGAAAATAGCGAATATGAGTAAGAATATAAAACCTATCTAGAGTAGTTAACTTACTGGTGAGGCTGTATTTATTTTGTCAGAGTTGAAAATAAAGAAATGACTTAAGATGGATTAGTGATAACAATTTTTTATCGATAATTTGGCCGTAAATAATGAATGAAAATAAATAAGGCAAAGCGCCAAAAACATTAATTTTATTAATTTATTTTAGGATTTTAAAATGAGCGATTGGAAGTTAATGCCAGATTGATTCATTAAAAATGAATAATTGAACAGATATCCCTATAAAAAACGAACTGATTTGGGTGTTTTTCAGCCTAAAAAATACCCTGAAAAATAAAAATGTTATTATTCATCAGGGTATGTAAATCGGTGACAGCTTAAGTCAAATGTGAATTAAACTAATCAATTGATTAAAAGTTCCAGTCATCATCCTCGGTACTGACCGCTTTGCCAATAATATAAGAAGAACCTGATCCTGAGAAGAAATCATGATTTTCATTCGCATCGGGGGATAACGCAGATAATATTGCCGCGCTTACATCGGTGACGGTATCGGGGAATAAGGCTTCATAACCTAAATTCATTAAGGCTTTATTGGCATTATAATGTAAGAACTTTTTGACATCTTCTGTCCAGCCAACCGAGTCATATAACTCTTGGGTATATTTCACTTCATTTTCATATAAGTCGAATAATAATGAGAAGGTGAAATCTTTTATTTCTGCCTGCGTTTTTTCATCATAATTCAATAATGATTTTTGGAATTTATAACCAATATAATAGCCATGAATCGCTTCATCTCGAATAATCAATCGAATTAAGTCAGCAGTATTAGTGAGCTTACCGCGACTTGACCAATACATAGGTAAATAAAACCCGGAATAAAATAGAAATGATTCCAAAAAGACACTTGCCACTTTTTTCTTTAAGGGATGTGAATCACAGTAATAAGAAAGAATGATTTTAGCTTTATTTTGTAATGCATTATTTTCTTCACTCCAACGAAAGGCTTCATCGACGTCGCTGGTGGAACATAAGGTGGAGAAAATCGAGCTATAAGAGCGTGCATGTACCGCTTCCATAAAGCTCACATTGGATAAAACAGCTTCTTCATGGGGGGTTTGCGCATCAGGCATTAAACAGGGGGCACCCACCGTGTTTTGGATAGTGTCGAGCAGTGTTAGTCCAGTAAAGACACGTATAGTCAGCTTTTTTTCTGCTTCAGTGAGGGTATTCCACGATGGAATATCATTGGATAAAGGCACTTTTTCGGGTAACCAAAAGTTAGACGTGAGGCGATTCCAAACCTCAAGATCTTTATCATCTTGAATACGGTTCCAGTTGATAGCCTTCACAGGGGCCGCGGATGTATTGGTGGTCATAATCTTATTCCTATCACAAAGTGCAAGATACGCAGCCGTCAACTTCGGTGCCTTCTAACGCAGTTTGACGTAATCGTATGTAGTACAACGTTTTTATGCCTTTTTTCCACGCGTAAATTTGCGCTCGGTTAATATCTCGCGTGGTGGCATCATCTTTGAAAAATAACGTTAACGATAAGCCTTGGTCGACGTGTTGAGTGGCCATGGCATAGGTATCAATAATTTTTTCAGGGCCGATTTGATAGGCGTCTTGGTAAAACTCAAGATTTTCGTTATCCATAAATGGTGCAGGATAATAGACTCGACCAATCTTTCCTTCTTTACGGATCTCAATACGAGAAACAATAGGGTGAATGCTCGATGTGGAATTATTGATATAGGAAATAGACCCCGTTGGTGGAATGGCTTGCAAGTTTTGATTGTAAATACCATAGGTGATCACCGACTGTTTTAAGGCTAGCCAGTCTTCCCGAGTGGGAATTTCGATGCCCGAACGTCGGAATAATTCCTGCACGGTTTGTGTTTTTGGTAACCAAATATCGTTGATATATTTATCAAAATAGTCACCTGAGCCATAAGTGGAGTGCTCAAAACCAACAAAAGCGGTTTTGCGTTCAATGGCTAATTGGTTCGAGGTTTTGAGGGCATAATAAGTGACGGTATAAAAATAGATATTGGTAAAATCAAGCGCTTCTTCACTGCCATAATGAATACGCTCACGAGCTAAATAGCCATGCAGGTTCATCTGCCCAAGGCCAATGGCGTGGGACTGACGGTTTCCTTGAGCAATTGAGGGGACGGAACGAATATCGCTCATATCGGAGACGGCGCTAAGTGCTCTGACTGCGGCTTCAATAGATTGTGCAAAGTTCGGTGAATCCATGGTTTTGGCAATATTCATCGACCCTAAATTGCAGCTGATATCTTTACCAATTTCTTGGTAGCTTAAATCCTCTTCATACAGGCTGGGGCGATTAACTTGCAGAATTTCTGAGCACAGGTTGCTCATATTAATCCGCCCTGCAATTGGGTTGGCCCTATTAGCAGTATCTTCAAATAAAATATATGGGTAGCCCGATTCAAATTGAATTTCAGCTAAAGTCTGGAAAAATTCCCGCGCATTAATTTTGTATTTTTTAATCGTCTTGTTATCCACCATTTCCGCGTACTTTTCAGAGACGCTGATTTCAGACATGGGAACACCGTACACACGCTGAACGTCATAGGGGGAAAACAAGTACATATCTTCGTTATTTTTCGCTAACTGGAAGGTGATGTCTGGGATCACCACGCCAAGGGATAAGGTCTTTATGCGTATTTTTTCATCCGCATTTTCCCGTTTTGTATCGAGAAAACGCATAATATCAGGGTGATGAGCATGTAAATACACGGCACCGGCACCTTGGCGAGCACCTAATTGATTTGCATAGGAAAAGGCATCTTCCAGCATTTTCATTACGGGAACAACACCCGAGGATTGGTTTTCAATCAGTTTGATGGGGGCGCCTTGTTCACGCAAGTTGGTCATCATAAAGGCGACCCCACCCCCCCGTTTGGATAGCTGGAGAGCAGAATTAACAGAGCGCCCGATGGATTCCATATTATCTTCAATACGCAATAGGAAGCAGGAAATTAATTCGCCCCGTTGTTTTTTCCCACAATTAAGGAATGTCGGTGTCGCGGGCTGGAAGCGCCCTGTAATGATTTCATCAACATACAGCTTGGCGAGAGGCTCTGAACCTTGTGCGAGTGTCAGTGCCACCATACAAACGCGATCCTCATAGCGCTCCAAATAGCGTTTGCCATCAAAGGTTTTTAGCGTGTAGCTGGTGTAGTATTTGAATGCGCCAAGAAAGGTTTGGAAGCGAAATTTGTGGGCGTAGGCTTGCTGAAACAGTGCTTTAATAAATTCAAAGCTGTATTGCTGTAATACGTCGTTTTCGTAGTAATTTTCTTGAATAAGAAAAACCAATTTTTCTTTTAAGTCATGGAAAAATACAGTGTTTTGATTAACATGCTGGCGAAAATAATGGTGTGCAGCTTCTTTATCTTTATCAAACTGAATATGACCTTTGCTATCATATAAATTCAGCATGGCATTTAGCGCATGGTAATCAATTTCGGTATTCTTTTGTATTGTATCCATTATGAAAAGCTCTCGTTGTGGGCACGTTTCCAGAACGTTTGTAGACCATCTTTAACCGATTGAACATCTCTTGCAGTGCCTAAGAGCTCAAAGCGGTAGAGGTAAGGAACATGGCACTTTTGTGCGACGATATCCCCCGCAATTGCGTAAGCATCGCCAAAATTGGTATTCCCCGCAGCAATAACACCGCGAATGAATAAACGGTTTTTCTCGATATTTAAAAACTGAATCACTTCTTTTGGCACTGCGCCCTTTGTTCCACCGCCGCCGTAGGTCGGAAGTAGCAGAACATAAGGCTTTGTGGCGATCAGGCTAGCTTCTTGTTGCCCGATTGGGAGGCGAGTTGCAGGCAATCCCAGTTTTTCAACAAACCGATGGCAATTCCCTGAACGGCTTGAAAAATAGATCAATGATTCAGTTTCCATGGGATTTCCTATGCCGCAAGAAGGCTTATCATATCCGGGCGAAAACCAGACCAATGCCTGTCACCCGCAATGACGACAGGCACTTGTTGATAGCCTAATTTTTTAACCAATTCAAGTGCTTGGCTATCCTTTGTGAGGTCAATTATCTGATAGGCAATTTTTTTGCGATCTAAGGCTTGATAGGTGGCATTACATTGAACACAGTTGGGCTTACTATAAATGGTAATCTCATTCATCTTATTCACCTTTTGGATTACTGAGAGTATCTTGATGGGGTATTTAATATCTAAAGACTATATATAGATTTAAAATTTATCAACCACACAATATATAGTGAATAAAGAATATTGAATGATAATTATTCTAATTATCAGCTAGGTTGTTATTTATATTGAAAATAAAAAAATAGGGCATTCAATGATTCCGTTAGCCACACTAAGAAAAAATAGCATTGCAAAGTAGAAATAATTTACTCTATAACTGTATATACAATCAGGTAAATGAATCCTTTTAAGGAGATACTATGTATCATCAATATTTAGCGACCCCCGATAAATTTCCTAAGCCGTGGGTTCATATTACGGCGGATGATGACGGGATCACGAGCATCTATTTTGTTGAAGAAAAAACGGAAAAAGAAAGCAAAAATGATCACTCCAAGCTATGTGCTAAAGAATTAAAAGAATATTTTAATCACAAAAGAAAAACGTTTACGGTGGCATTAAACCCAAAGGGGACGGAGTTTCAGAAGAAGGTTTGGCAGCATCTATGCGGGATCCCGTATGGAGAACGTTGGAGTTATAAGGACTTGGCGTTAAAGTTAGGCTCAGTTAATTATTGTCGTGCAGTGGGAATGGCGAATTCGCGTAATCCAATCTCACTCATTGTGCCTTGTCACCGAGTATTAGGTCACGATGGTAAGCTGGTAGGATACACGGGAGGCTTAGATATCAAGGATTGGTTATTACTGCATGAGAAGTAATAACTGAATAATTCACTATGGCTGATACAATTGGTTGCATTAATTGCTATTGATAAGAATAATTGTCGAAATTAGAGTGAGACCGACCAATAAATAATATATTTTTATCATTTTAGTCAATTTTCGTGATCTAGGTTGTAGACAAGTAAGTCAGATATCTGGTGTACTGGACTCGATACAGATGGTGTGTCTATTTTATTTTAAAGGTAATAATTTGATGTCTAAAGTTAAAGGTAACGTTAAGTGGTTCAACGAATCTAAAGGTTTTGGTTTTATCACTCCAGAAGATGGTAGCAAAGATGTATTTGTTCACTTTTCTGCGATTGCTAGCGAAGGTTTCAAAACCTTAGCGGAAGGCCAGAAAGTTGAATTTGAAATCACTGAAGGTGCTAAAGGCCCATCTGCTGTTAACGTTGTCTCTCTGTAATTTAAACAATTAACAATCAGAAACGAACAGCTGTAAACTCGCTCTAGTTAACTAGAGCGAGTTTTTTTATGGAAAAATTGAGAATTTATTGACAATAAAAAACCCGACTCAGTTGCCCAAATCAGGTTTCTAACGTTGTTAAGTGAATAAATTAAGTGCTTATTTCACTTCTTCGCCTTTGGCTTGCAAGTCAGCATGGTAAGAAGAGCGCACAAAAGGCCCACAAGCGGCATGGGTAAAGCCCATTGCCATTGCTTCCTCTTTCATCTCATCAAACTCAGCAGGGCTTACGTAGCGTTTTACGGGTAAATGGTGACGGCTTGGCTGTAAGTATTGCCCAAGGGTTAACATCGTCACGCCATGACGGCGTAAATCACGCATCACTTCGATGATTTCAGCATTGGTTTCACCAAGGCCAACCATCAAACCCGATTTCGTTGGGATATCAGGGTGCGCTTCTTTAAATTTTTCGAGTAATTTCAGTGACCACTCATAGTTTGCGCCTGGGCGGACTTGGCGATAAACACGTGGCACGTTTTCGAGGTTGTGGTTAAATACATCAGGTGGGGTTGCGGTTAAGATCTCTAATGCGCGATCCATACGGCCGCGAAAATCGGGTACTAAAGTTTCAATTTTGATCGATGGGCTTTTTTCGCGGATTGCACTGATGCAGTCAGCAAAATGTTGTGCGCCACCATCACGAAGATCGTCACGGTCAACGGAAGTGATCACCACGTAACGTAATGCCATATCTTTGATCGTTTGCGCTAATTTTTCTGGCTCATTGGCGTCAGGAGCATTAGGACGGCCGTGGGCGACATCACAGAACGGGCAACGGCGTGTACAAATAGCCCCTAAGATCATAAAGGTAGCCGTACCATGGTTAAAGCATTCAGATAGGTTTGGGCAAGAGGCTTCCTCACATACGGAGTGAAGGCCATTTTTACGCATTGCCGCTTTAATGCCTTGAATACGCGTTGAGTCAGCGGGAAGTCGAATTTTCATCCAGTCAGGTTTGCGTAGAATTTCCTCGCGTTCAGTCACCACATTTTTGACAGGGATCAGCGCCATTTTGTCGGCGTCACGATATTTAATTCCGCGTTCTATCTGAATTGGTTTACTCATAATATGACGGTTCCAGTTATCTTTTATGCTGATGGATAAGTTCTAATTCTAAATAAAATGTCGGGAGCGTTGTAACTCACCCATTAAAATATTTTTTAAAAATGTTAAAAAATTATAGCATTATTATTGAACAATATGAAATCCCAGTGTGTCACAGAATTGGCTAATTAGCACAGGCTGAACATCAGATAATGACACTTTGGGGGCGAGGTCACAGACTTGAGTCATTTTTAATTCACTGTAACCACAAGGGTTTATGCGGTTAAATGGTTCCAGATCCATATCAATATTCAATGCTAACCCGTGGAATGAGCAACCTTGGCGAATACGTAATCCTAGAGAACAAATTTTGTCCCCATTAACATAAACACCGGGGGCATCAGGGCGCGGGTAAGCTTCAATATTAAAATGGGCGAGGGTATTGACCACGGTGTTTTCCAATGCAGTGACGAGTTCACGTACGCCAATTTTATTGCGTTTTAAATCAATCATGACGTACATGACTTGCTGGCCAGGGCCATGATAGGTGACTTGACCACCTCTATCACTTTGAATAACAGGAATATCACCGGGGGCTAAAACATGTTCAGCTTTCCCAGCTTGCCCTTGGGTGAAAACACGCGGGTGCTCGACGAGCCAGATTTCATCAAGAGTTTCAGCGGTGCGACACTCAGTAAATTGGTGCATCGCATCAGAAACCGTTTGATAAGGCGCATGGCCAAGTTGGCGAATAATGATGCTTTTATCTGACAAAATATAGTGTCCAACGGTTCAAATGAGGGCAGTATAACTCCGCAAAAAGCATATCTCCAGTTCGCTTTGTTATTAATTTGTTATTTATCTAATGCATAAAACAAAAAAAACCGAACAGCCGTGACGCTATTCGGTTTTTTGTTAAGCGTTCATTAAAGAACAACTTTCACTAATTCTAATGCACCTAATTCACTATACAAGGTTTCAACTTGTTCGATATGGGTGGCATTAATGGTAATGGACACTGAGTGATAGTTACCTTTGCTGCTTGGTTTGACATCAGGGGCATAATCACCCGGTGCGTGGCGCTGTACCACTTCAATCACTTGATCAACCAGTTCAGGCTGTGCCAAGCCCATTACTTTGTAAGTTAATGGACATGGGAACTCAAGCAGTTCACCTAATTTCGTTTTCATGGGCACTCCTAATTTTTTAAAATTGTGTCGCTGGTTGAAAAAGATTGGCTGGTATCAAACCAGCCAATGAGTTGTCTTCATCCAACAAACATATTGATACTTACTATATGGGGATGACTTATTTTCGTTTCAAGGGCTAGCCGAACCAGCGATGGAATAACAGTTTAATGTAGTCGATTAAACGGCTGAAAAAGCCACCTTCTTCAACGTCTTTCAGTACTGCTAGAGGGTGTTGCTCGATTGTTTTACCATCTAATTGGAAGCTAATTGTACCCACTTGCTGGCCTTTCGTTAATGGGGCTTGCAACTCAGTTGTGGATAATTCATAGCTGGCTTTTAAGTCTTTTAAACGGCCGCGTGGGATAGTCAGGTAGAGGTCTTCCACAACACCGAGTTTGACCTCATTTTCATCACCAAACCAGACAGGCGCACTGGCAAAATCAACACCTGCTTGTAACGGTTTGACTGTTTCATAGAAACGAAAACCGTAAGTTAATAATTTTTTACTTTCTGCGTCACGGCCTTTACTGCTTTTACCGCCCATAACAACAGAAATTAAACGCATGTCACCTTCAGTCGCTGAAGCGACAAGGTTATAACCTGCGGCATTGGTGTGGCCTGTTTTGATCCCATCAACCGCGAGGCTCTTATCCCACAACAGACCATTACGGTTTGTTTGGCGGATATTGTTGAAGGTAAATTCTTTTTCTTTGTAAATGGCATATTCTTCAGGGACATCACGCACCAGCGCTTGGCCAATCAGTGCCATATCACGCGCTGAACTGTATTGACCATCGGCATCTAAGCCATGAACGGTTTGGAAATGGGTGTTTTTCAAGCCCAGTTTATTCACATAACCATTCATCAGCTGGACGAAATTGGTTTGATCCCCAGCGATATGATCCGCCATTGCAACACAGGCATCGTTACCGGATTGCAGGTTGATACCGCGAGTTAGCTGAGAAACACTGACGCGATCACCTGGTTTTAAAAACATCAATGAGGAGCCTTTAAACACAGGGTTTCCGGTTGCCCAAGCATCTTCACCTACTGTGACCATGTCATTTGCACCGATTTTACCTGATTTAATCGCTTGACCAATCACGTAGCTCGTCATCATTTTGGTTAAACTAGCAGGATCGCGGCGCTGATCTGCATTACTTTCAGCGAGGACTTTTCCTGAATTATAATCAATCAGAATGTAAGCTTCAGCATCGATAGGTGGTGCCGCAGGAATTGAGGTGTTTGGAAAAGTTTCATTAGCAGTTGCAATATTGGCAGTCAAAAGCAGCAGTGCGGAACCCAGCACAGTATGACGCACGATGCGTGATGGAGCGACATTATTCATGGTTGTACCATTACATCCGAAATTCGGTTAACACAAGGAGGCGCAGTGTAGCAAAAGAGTGAGTGAACAAAAAAGCCCCTTTTACATTGCGCCAATCATTTTATTGCATTTTATCTTTTTCATACCCGAAGTGGCGTTATTTCACACCACTTCACGTATTTGAAGTCTTAAGGTGCGACAACCATCGACGCTTGGTTTCGTTCGGACTGTAAACGCCCTTGAACCTCGACAGCTTGTTGTCTGGTGCTAAATGGCCCTAATTGTACGCGATAAATACCATTGTAAGGCTGTAGGCGACCGGGCACATTAAACTGAGTTTTTAACTCATTCAGCATCGATTGTGCATTGGTTTGGCTACTAATTGCCCCTGCTTGAACTAAAAAGCCTCGTTCAGGTACTGCTTCTTCATTAGCGGCTTGAGGCGCTGGTGTCGGTGCAGGTGTTTGCAAGTTCATGTCAGGCATAGTTGGCTGCATTGGCTCTTTAGGCTGTTGAACAGGCAATGCATTTTCTGGCGTTGGTAAGTTTTCCATTACAGGCGTGCCCATTGGACCTGAGCCTAATTGAGGGCGACCCGGTAGGGCGTAGCTTTGTTTGACAAAGTTGGAGCCGATGGTGCCTACGCCTGATAAACTGCCATCTTGCGCGACCGAAATTGCATCAATTTTAATTTTTGTCGTCGGCATTAAATTTAAGCGATCTGCCGTTGCACGGGAAACTGCAATGCTTTTACCCGGAACGTAGGGGCCGCGGTCATTAACACGAACCACCATCATACGGCCATTCATCATATTGGTAATGCGAACGTAGCTTGGGATGGGTAAAGTCGGGTGTGCCGCGGTTAATTCTACAGGGTTTATGCGTTCGCCAATTGCGGTCATGTTACCCGTAGATTCAGCGCCGTAAATTGACGCATAACCGACTTGTGAAAATTGAGCAGGGTCTCGAACAATTTGATATTGCTGACCATTACGGGAATAATCGTTATTTGCCGTTGGGTGATATGGCTCATAATGAGGCTCTGCACCTAGCACATCTTGTGTTGGCACATTTGTGGGCACTTGCGGTGCCTGCTTAACTTCTTCTGTCACACAGCCACTGAGTAGCGCGGCAGTCATGCCAAGCATTATCCATTGTAAACGCATACTAAGCCTCATTTTATAAACTTTTGGATAGAAATTTTCGGTGTGTATGTATCGACATGATAATACCGAACCCAGCCATTAAGACAATTAATGCAGACCCTCCGTAACTCACTAAGGGGAGAGGGACGCCAACTACCGGTAATATACCACTTACCATGCCAATATTAACAAATACATAAACAAAAAGGATCAATATCAACCCGCCAACCATGACTCGGCCAAATGTATTCTGTGCACTTGCTGCGATATACAGGCCGCGGATGATCAGCAGGATATACAGCCCCAGAAGGATAAGAACCCCCACTAAACCAAGTTCTTCTGCCAGCACAGCAAAAATAAAGTCGGTGTGCCTTTCTGGTAGGAACTCAAGTTGAGATTGCGTACCGTGCAACCAACCTTTGCCCATAAGCCCGCCGGAGCCAATGGCGATTTTAGATTGAATGATATGGTAGCCTGCACCCAATGGGTCAGTTTCAGGGTCGAGTAGCATCATTACACGGGCTCTTTGATAATCATGCATCAAGAAGAACCATAACAGCGGGATAAAGGCGGCTAGTGCGATGGCTGCGACAGCTATAAGCCGCCAGCTCATACCCGCAAGGAATAGAACGAACAGCCCTGAGGCGGCAACTAAAATAGAGGTTCCAAGGTCAGGCTGTGCGGCAACTAACAGTGTTGGAACAAAAATAAGTACCAAGGCTACCAGCGTATTTTTAAATGAAGGCGGGCATGAGTCGCGGTTCATAAAGCGCGCCACCATCAATGGCACGGCTATTTTGGCGATTTCGGAAGGCTGAAAACGCACAAAGCCTAAATCTAACCAGCGTTGAGCCCCTTTACTGATTTGGCCAAATACGTCCACGAAAATCAGTAAAATGACACAAAAAATAAATAAATGTGGTGCCCAGCTTTCATACATTCGTGGAGGGATCTGCGCCATTACAATCATGACAATAAAGCCAGTAGCGATTTGCCCAAGCTTTCTTTCCATCATTTCAGGGTCTTGCCCACTAGCGCTCCACATAATAAATGCACTGTAAGCAAGTAAGGCAATAATGATCAATAACATAGGCACATCTATGTGTAGACGTGTTGATAATGAATTTTTTCTCTTATCGTCAGTCATAATCTTTATTGCTCACAAAAAAGGTTCTTAAAATACGCATTAGCGATCTTCCCCAGCTCCCGCTGTCGATGAGACCACTTCAGTTCGGTTATCACCGAGCAGAACATGGTCAAATATTTGGCGAACAATATCACCGACTGCAGGGCCTGCACCGCCGTTTTCTAAAATAATCGCGACAGCAATGGTAGGTTTATCATAAGGCGCATAGGCAATCATTAATTTGTGGTCACGTAAATGTTCCGCCAGCTTACTTGCATTATACGTTTCGTAACTGAATACCTGCGCAGTCCCTGATTTTGCCGCCACTTTATAAGGGGTGCCAATAAAACTGCGTCGGCCTGTACCGTTAGGCGCATTGGCAACGCCATACATACCGTGTTTGGCAAGTTCCCAATACCCTGAGTGGATATCACCAATTTGCTTGGTTTCTTTGTCTTCGTACGGCACCATCGCGTTACCTAACTTTGTACCATACAGCAAGTGAGGGGTTTTCACTTGCCCATCATTGATTAGCGTCATCAATGCTTTAGACATCTGGATTGGTGTTGCAGTCCAATAACCTTGCCCGATACCAACAGGGATTGTATCTCCTTGGTACCATGGCTTTTTATAGCGCTTTTGTTTCCATTCGCGGGTTGGCATGATGCCCGAACGTTCTTCGGCAAGGTCAATCCCCGTATATTCCCCAAAACCAAAACGGGTCATCCACGCAGAAAGACGGTCTATCCCCATATCGTAAGCAACTTGGTAGAAGAAAGTATCCGCTGATTCAATAATGGATTTGACGACATTCAATTTGCCGTGTCCCCAACGTTTCCAGTCACGATAACGTTTTTCAGAGCCAGGAAGTTGCCACCAGCCAGGGTCAAAAATAGTGGTATTTGGTGTGATTACTTTTTCACTTAAAGCCGCGACCGAAATAAATGGTTTTACCGTTGATGCAGGTGGATAGAGACCCTGAGTGGTACGGTTAATCAGCGGTCTATCTGGGTTATTTAGCAGCGCCTGATAATCTTTGCTCGAGATACCATTAACAAATAAGTTTGAGTCATAGCTTGGGTTTGACACCAATGCCAGTATTTCACCGTTGCGTGGATCCGTGACGACGACAGCAGCACGGCTGGTGGTTAACAGTTTTTCAATATAAGTTTGCAGTTCTAGGTCGATAGTCAGGTAGATATCGCGACCAGCTTGAGGCGGTTGCTCATGTAACTGGCGGATCACGCGGCCGCGGCTATTGACTTCGACCTCTTCATAACCTGTTTTACCGTGCAAAATATCTTCATAATACCGTTCTATGCCTAACTTACCGATATCATGGCTAGCTGCATAGTTTGGTAATAACCCTTCTTTATCAAGGCGTTCAACGTCTTTATCATTAATTTTTGCGACGTAGCCAATGACGTGAGTTAATGCAGAACCGTAAGGATAAGAGCGGCGCTGATAGCTCTTAACCTCTAGACCCGGAAAACGGTACTGGTTAACGGCAAAACGTGCAACTTGCACTTCATTAAGCTGAGTTTTCAGTGCGATAGAGGTAAAACGGCGCGAGCGTTTACGCTCTTTTTCAAAATTAGTAATGTCTTCATCAGTTAAATCGACGACACCACGCAGTTTTTCAAGCGTTTCTTTTAAGTCGCCAACTTTTTCAGGGACGATCTCAAGCTGGTAAAAGGTACTGTTAAGTGCAAGCTGCGTACCACGTCGGTCATAAATAATCCCGCGGCTTGGTGCAATAGGCACTAATTTGATTCGGTTATCATTTGAGCGAGTTTGGTAGTCTTCATGACGAACAATTTGCAGGTGATGTAAATTGGTGACAAGAATAGCGGTCAAAATAACAATCACGCCGAAGGCAATCAGCGCTCGGCGAATAAATAAGACAGACTCAGCGGTATGATCGCGAAAAGGGGTGCGTTGTGTTTTCATCCCATTGCCATTTTGAACATATTCAAACCTGACTATTCCCGGTGGTAAGGGTGATTAGTCGTAATACTCCATGCCCGATAAAGACTTTCGGCAACAAGGACTCGAACCAGAGGGTGTGGTAGTGTTAGTGGTGATAATGACCAACTTTGCTCAGCCGCTTCTTTACAGGCAGGCGCAAGACCTTCTGGGCCACCAATCAACAAACTCACATTGCGACCATCTTGTTTCCATTTATCAAGCTGGACAGCCAGTTTTGGGGTATCCCAGCGATCACCTGGAATATCCAGTGTGACAATGCGATTGCCTTTTCCCACAGCGGCAAGCATTAACTCACCTTCTTTTTCCAATATGCGCTTGATATCTGCATTTTTCCCCCGTTTTCCTGCTGGAATTTCCGTTAGTTCAAACGGCATATCTTTAGGAAAGCGGTGGAGATAATCCATAAAGCCGGTCTGAACCCAGTCCGGCATTTTTGTTCCAACGGCGATGAGCTGTAATTTCAACCTCAGCTCCAGAGTTTTTCTAATTCATACATACGGCGACTTTCATCTTGCATGATGTGAACAATGGCATCGCCAAGATCAACAACAATCCAATCAGAAATACCTTGCCCTTCAACACCTAACGGCATTAACCCATTTTTACGGCAAGCGTCAATCAACCTGTCAGCAACGGACATCAAATGGCGGCTTGAAGTCCCTGTGCAGATGATCATCTGGTCGGTAATACTTGATTTCCCTTGGACATCGATAGTGATGATGTCTTCAGCTTTCGCATCATCAAGACTTTCGATAATAAATTTTTGAAGTTCAATTCCTTGCAAAAGGTTCACCTTTTATTCAAACAAACAGAATAGAATGTTAAATACTGTTTGTAGTTTATAGACAAATAGTTTGCTGCCAATAAACGAATTAGACTCATTTTCAGCAGAGTCATTTTACCCTAGATTTTAAGAAAAATCGGCTAAATTCTTTTTTATTCATTTTGAAGTGAAATTTATAGGGATATCTGCTCATTTGGGCAAGAAGTTTGTGTTAACTTTACAAAATAACAAAAGAAATTCTTACCCTAACAAATATTTTAGAATGGGATGGAGAGAGTGCAAATAATTAAGCCACAAGTTTTTATATTTGAAGGGATTAATCCCATCCCGGCAAAAATGCAGAATGACATCGCTTCTATTGTGGAATCCATAATCAATCTATCGAGTGTTTCTTGTACAGATACGGTGTTGGGGGTGATTTGTACACCACAGGGCTTTTCGCAATTAATCAGTTTATTCCCTGCCAATATACCCATTTTAGCAGGGGATAAATTGCAAGATATAGAACACTGGGATGCTTTTTTAACGCAGTTATATACTTTGCAGCGCCTTGAGTATTTACAACGAAATTTAACTCATCATGAAATAATCCAATTTCATAGTCGTCATAAATATTTGATTATGGCGTACTCCCCAGTAGGGTACCAATTAACAGGCCGCTTCGTGGCGAATATTCGCAAAGGCAGTGACCTGACGTTATTTTTTAATCAATATAAAGCGTGCTTGATGGAAATATTTGCGACCGTAGCGCCTAAAAATATTCAAGTAAATGCGCTTAGCCATATGCAAGGGTATTTTAAACACAAAGCTACGCAGGATGAAAAAAAGCGGTTGTTGTGGCTAATTAATGATTATCGAGAAGGGAATTTGCCTATTAATCGGCCATTAATGATGATGCAACAATTACTTCAGCAATATCCTGATGATTACCTTCAAAAACAATATTTTTTTGAGCCCTACCCTAATTGCGATGTATTAAGGGAAAGCTCTTATCGCTGGTAAAGGCCTTGTTGGTGAATATACTGCAAAACAGCTTCTGGAATTAAATCGCGACAGCTATCTCCAGCCATTAATCTTTGGCGGATATCTGTAGCAGAAATATTAATAAGCGGCGTATCCCCTAAAAAAATATAACCATGAGGGGTGCTGCGTAATTTTTCAGGCTGCGCTGTTTTATGTTGTGAAAGCCACGATTGCATTTGTGGGTCGGTAAATTGTGTTGCATACCCTGGACGTGAGCAAACCAATAAATGGCAGTTATCTAATATTTTATCCCACCCATGCCATGTATTAATGGAAAGCAACGAATCTTGCCCAATAATAAAAGCTAAAGGTTGGGTAGCTCCCATTTCTTGGCGTAATTCGGTTAGTGTTTCAATGGTATAAGAGGGCGAATTTTTTTCGAGTTCCCGTGTATCAATGGTAAATAACGGGTTGTCCTGAATGGCTAATTTTACCATCTCCAACCGTTGGGACGGGCTTGCTTCTGGTTGTGGGCGATGTGGCGGAACATGGTTCGGCAGCAAAAGAACCTTTTGCAATCCAACTTGCTCTGCGAGTGCTTGAACTGGGCGCAAATGACCATAATGGATTGGGTCGAATGTCCCGCCAAACAATGCTTGCAAGCCAAGCGTATTTTTTTTGGGGGGGTGATTATTAGCCATGAATAAAATTCTCTGCGAATGCTTTGCCACATAGCAACATAGACAGTGATTGAAGATCAGGCCATGCAGAATGGCTAAAATCTTGTTTAATATGAACTTCTGCTTGGGTAAGTAACATCAAAGCCGATTGTAATTGATGCAAGCTCAAACGTTGCAAGGCTTCAGTCATCACGCCACGGCGGTTTTGCCAGACTTTATGTTGGTCAAATAAGGTTTTTAATGGTGTAGTTGTTGATTGGCGTTTTAAGGTAATCAACAGCATTAACTCACGTTGGATTGAGCGGAGCAAAATAACAGGTTCAACGTCTTCGTGTTGAAGTTGCTCAAGAATATGCCATGAGCGGCGAGATTTGCCCGCTAAGAGGGCATCAACCCAATGAAACGGCGTGAAGTGAGCGGAATCATTCACGGCACTTTCGACTCGTGGGTAGGTCAATTTTCCGTCTGGATAGAGTAATGAAAGTCGCTCAAGGGCTTGTGCTAATCCTAATAAATTCCCTTCATAACAATAGCAAAGCAATTGGTTTGCTTCTGCTTCGAGGGATAACCGCATACTGTAAGCGCGTTTAGATACCCATTGAGGTAAGCGTTGGTATTCAGGTGTTAAACAACTGACATAAATCGCATCTTGGCTAATTGCTTTAAACCACGCGCTGTTTTCTTGGGCTTTGGTTAACTTGTGCCCACGCAATACCAACAGTAAATCAGCATGCAATAATTGGGAAAGCTGGTTTAATTTTTCTGCCATAGCCGCATTGGGGCCATTTTCAGGGAGCAGTAAGGTGAGCGTTTGACGGCTGGCGAATAAGCTTAGTGCTTGGCACAAGCTAAATATTTCATCCCAATCCGTGTTTTGCTCAAGAGCAAAAGTAAAATGCTCTTCGAAACCCTGCTCAATAGCGGCTTTGCGAATCGCATCCTGACTTTCTTGAAGAAGGAGGGGCTCATTGCCCCAAATTAAATAGCGGCCTCTTAGAGACTCTTGTAACGAAGAGGCCAGCTGTTCAGGGTAAATACGCGTCATTATGGTTGAGTGTTAGCTTCAGCGGCTTGAGTTTTTGCTTTTTCAAGTTCAGCTGAGTGAACCAACAGTAACTTACGGACGATGTTACGTGCCGCTTGCTCTTGCATTTCTTGCCTAACAATCTCTTTTTCTGCATCTTTTGCAAGCGCTTCTAACGGGTTGTCGAAGAAAGTGCGTTCTACGCGGCTTTGCAGCGGGTAAATCGCGCCATCTGGCATCAAAACTTGTGCATTCATAGTGAACGTTAATTGTTTCTCGGCAGCTTTACCATCTTGATAAATCGAGACCGTTTCAGTGTTTTCACTGGAACTGGTGATTTTCAAAATCGGGACGCTCGCGTTGCCTGTTTCGAGAATTGTCACGTTATTGAGACGCAATTGTTCCCGAAGCGCACGCGTAAGGTAGCCGTATGGGTCGTTTGAACTTAGTTGCAATGTTTTCAATTCTTCAGGAATTTGTGTTGTTCCTTGTAAACGAAACCCGCAACCTGCGGTGACTAGCACCGCAAGACTCAAAAATAAAGTTATCAGATAACGCACCTGGCCTCCTTATCAGCCAACAACCTAATATCAACCTACAACAAGGTTCAGCAATTTGCCTGGTACATAGATTACTTTGCGAATACTCACTTCTTCAAGGTATTTCGCGACGCTTGACTCTTTTTGAGCCATATCTAAAACAAATTCCTGATTTGCATCAGCTGGTACGGTAATACGCCCGCGGACTTTACCATTGACCTGAACGACAACCAGTTTGGTGTCATCAATCATGGCTTTTTCATCAGCGATAGGCCAGTTTGCAAAATCAACGTCTTCTTGGTGACCTAGCGCTTTCCACATCTCGAAGCAAACGTGTGGAATAATAGGGTTAAGCATCAAGGTAATCGCTTCAAGAGACTCTTGCACTAATGCGCGGTCTTGCTCGCTTTCTTGTGGTGCACGAACCAATTTGTTCATGAATTCCATGATAGCAGCGATAGCAGTGTTGAATGCATAACGGCGACCCACGTCATCGGTGACTTTTGCGATAGTTTTGTGTAAGTCACGGCGTAAATCTTTTTGTTCAGGGGTTAATGCATTGATATCTAAAGGTGAAACTGCACCTTTTTGTGTGTGTTCATGCACTAAACGCCAGACGCGGCGAACGAAGCGGTTAGCCCCTTCAACGCTCGACTCTTGCCACTCAAGGGTTAACTCAGGTGGTGCAGCGAACATCATGAACAGGCGAACAGTATCAGCACCGTATTTCTCGACCATTAATTGCGGGTCAATACCGTTGTTTTTCGACTTAGACATTTTGCTCATACCGGTATAAACCAGTTCATGGCCTTCGGCGTCTACGGCTTTAACAATACGGTTTTTATCATCACGCTCAACAATCGCTTCTGCCGGAGAAACCCAAACACGTTGGCCGTCACTTCCGGTGTAATAGAACGCATCAGCTAATACCATGCCTTGGCACAGTAGGCGTTTAGCGGGTTCATCGGAGTTTACTAAGCCTGCATCACGCATCAGTTTGTGGAAGAAGCGGAAATACATTAAGTGCATGATAGCGTGTTCGATACCACCGATATATTGGTCAACAGGTAACCAATAGTTTGCCGCGGTTGGGTCTAACATGCCTTCATCGTGTTGTGGGCAAGTATAACGTGCGTAGTACCAAGACGATTCCATAAAGGTATCGAAGGTATCAGTTTCACGCAGCGCTGGCTGGCCATCAATGGTGATTTTTGCCCACTCAGGATCCGCTTTAATCGGGCTGGTGATACCATTCATCACAACGTCTTCAGGTAAAATGACCGGCAGTTGATCTTCAGGAACAGGAACGACAGTGCCATCTTCCAATGTTGCCATTGGGATTGGTGCGCCCCAGTAACGTTGACGAGAAACGCCCCAGTCGCGTAAGCGATAATTCACTTTGCGTTGGCCAGCACCCAAAGCAACCAGTTTGTCAGAAATCGCATTAAAGCCAGCTTCGTGATCTAAGCCACTAAATTCACCTGAGTTAATCAGGGAATTTTTCTCTGTCATGGCTTCTTCAGATAAATCAGGTTCGTTACCTTCTGCATCCGCAATGACTGCTTTGATTGGCAGGTTGTATTTATGAGCAAATTCCCAGTCACGTTGATCGTGAGCAGGAACCGCCATGACCGCACCGGTGCCGTATTCCATTAACACGAAGTTAGCGACCCAAATCGATAATTTTTCTTGGGTTAATGGATGGATAACGTATAAACCTGTCGCCATGCCTTTTTTATCCATGGTCGCCATATCCGCTTCCGCGGTTTTGGTGTTACGGCATTCATCGATAAATTGCGTTAATTCAGCATTGTTTGCAGCCGCTTCTTTGGCTAATGGATGGCCAGCAGCAACAGCGACATAAGTCGCACCCATAAAGGTATCTGGACGGGTGGTGTAAACGGTTAAGGTTTCAGCACGATCCGCGACGTTAAAGGTAATTTCAGTTCCTTCAGAGCGGCCAATCCAGTTACGTTGCATGGTTTTAACTTGCTCAGGCCAATCTTCTAATTTATCCAGATCGTTGAGCAGCTCTTCTGCGTAATCGGTGATTTTAATAAACCACTGTGGGATTTCTTTACGTTCAACTGGGGTGTCGCAACGCCAGCAGCAGCCATCAACCACTTGCTCGTTCGCCAGAACGGTTAAGTCATGTGGGCACCAGTTAACCGCTGAAGTTTTTTTATACACTAAGCCTTTTTCATATAACTTAGTGAAGAACCATTGTTCCCAACGGTAATATTCAGGGGTACAAGTGGTAACTTCGCGATCCCAATCATAACCAAAGCCCAACATTTTCAGTTGGCCTTTCATGTAATCAATATTGGCGTATGTCCAAGGTGCAGGTGCAGTGTTGTTTTTAACCGCAGCGCCTTCAGCGGGCAGACCAAACGCATCCCAACCAATCGGCTGAAGAACGTTTTTCCCCAACATGCGTTGGTAACGGGAAATCACGTCACCTATGGTGTAGTTACGTACGTGGCCCATGTGTAGTCGACCAGAAGGGTAAGGTAGCATGGACAGGCAGTAGTATTTCTCTTTGCTGTTGTCTTCAGTCACTTTGAAAGTTGCTTTTTCATCCCAGTGACGCTGTACTTTAGGCTCTATATCTTCTGGACGATATTGTTCTTGCATGGCACCGATAATCCTATGGTGAATAAAGGCTACATCTGTAGCGTGAATGTCTTTCTTAATTAAGAGCCGCATAGCATAGCGGATCCTCACCGAAAACAACAATAGTTGATTAGCTGAACCTACGGGGGAAGCTGGATATTGCTTTTCGGGGAACGGAGTCAGAATATTTTACTCTGATAACCAAACAACTTAACTAAAAAGTCAGGCAAATGGTAGTGGTTTCTTGAACTATTTCAAATTCAGCGAGTTGTTGGGGATTTTTATTCGCGGGTAATCGCAATTTAGTGTGTGAATCGGCGTGAAATGGTAATCTGGAGAGGCGGGAGCCAAATGGCTCCCTATCAAAAATTAATGCAGAATTTTCGCTAAGAAATCTTTGGCGCGGTCAGATTGTGGGTTAGCAAAGAAATCTTCTTTCTTGCTGTCTTCAACAATCTTACCTTCATCCATAAAGATCACGCGGTTGGCCACTTTTTTGGCGAAGCCCATTTCGTGCGTAACCACCATCATGGTCATGCCCTCATTGGCGAGTTCCACCATAACATCAAGCACTTCGTTGATCATTTCAGGGTCAAGTGCAGATGTTGGTTCATCAAACAGCATCGCAATTGGGTCCATACAAAGCGCGCGAGCGATAGCGACACGTTGCTGCTGACCACCTGAAAGCTGTGCTGGGAACTTATTGGCATGGCTGGATAAGCCAACACGCTCCAACAGTTTCAATGCTTTTGCTTCCGCGGCTTTTTTATCACGGTTAAGCACTTTGACTTGCGCCAGTGTTAAGTTTTCAATAATGGATAAATGTGGGAATAATTCAAAGTGTTGGAATACCATTCCTACTTTAGAACGCAGTTTTGCAAGGTCTGTTTTTTTGCTATTGACCTGAATATCATTCACAAAAATCTCACCCTGCTGAATAGGTTCCAAACCATTCACTGTTTTTATTAATGTGGATTTACCCGAACCAGATGGCCCGCAAACTACCACAACTTCGCCTTTTTTAACTTCAGTTGTGCAGTCTGTCAGCACCTGAAATTGGCCATACCATTTAGAGACATTTTTCAGGGTAATCATGAAACAGTCCTTTTCTTAAGATAATTCACTAACATTGAAGCGCCAAAACTGATAATAAAGTACACCAGACCTGCAAACAGTACCATCTCTACCTGCGTGCCATCTCGCTCACCAATGTTGGTGGCGGTACGGAAGAAGTCGGTTAAACTCAGGACATACACAAGGGATGAATCCTGGAATAACACAATGCCTTGCGTTAATAACAGCGGCACCATCGCTTTAAACGCTTGTGGTAGCACGACGAGTCTCATGGTTTGCATTTGAGTCATGCCTAGCGCTAATGCGGCAGAGGCTTGACCTCGGGAAATACTTTGAATACCTGCCCGAATGATTTCAGAGTAATAAGCCGCTTCAAAAAGAGAGAAGGCTATCATTGCTGAAATCAAACGAATATCATTTTTTGGTGATAAGCCTAGAACATTTTGCAATAAGCTAGGAACGATTAAATAGAACCATAACAAGACCATAACCAGTGGAATCGAGCGGAATGTATTAACATACAGCGCAGCGAACCAGCTAATTGGCTTGAAAGTCGATAAACGCATGACAGCTAATACGGTTCCCCATAAAATCCCAACCACAATAGCGGTTAATGTGATTTTAGCTGTCACAATAAAGCCATCAATTAAGAAGGGCATGCTTGGGGCTATTGAGCTCCAATCAAAATCATAAATCATCTTATCGCCCTCCTAATGTGCCAGGTAAGCGAACTTTGCGCTCTAATAGCGTCATCAAAATCATAATGACGACGTTAATACCTACATAAGCTAATGTAATTGCAGTGAATGATTCCCATGCGTGAGCTGAATAATCGAGCAGCTTACCCGCTTGCGCCGCCATATCAACTAAGCCGATGGTGGAGGCAATGGCGGAGTTTTTCACCAAGTTCAACATTTCTGAGGTCATTGGTGGCAAAATCACGCGATACGCATTTGGCAATAGCACGTAGCGATAGGTTTGTGGCAAGGTTAGCCCCATGGCTAACGCCGCACTTTTTTGTCCTCTAGGCAGAGATTGGATTGCGGCGCGTACTTGCTCAGTCATACGTGCTGCTGTAAATAACCCAAGGCATAACATTGAGGAAATAAAGAATTGGTAGTTAGGATCTAACTCCATTTTAAACCAATCGCCAATTGAGCGCGGAAGCAGCTCAGGGATCACTAAATACCATGTGAAGAATTGCACGATGAGTGGTACGTTACGGAATAATTCCACGTAAGCGGTACCTAAAAAGGCTAAAAAGCGATTAGGAACTGTACGTAAAATACCGAAGAATGAACCAACTAAGAATGCGATAATCCATGCGCAAATAGAAAGTGTGACAGTGACTTCTAGGCCAGATATTAACCACCCTAAATAGGTGGTATTCCCAAACGGGGCTTCCTGAAGGAAAATCCCCCAATTCCAATTAATTGACATAATTTTGACTTCCTGTGGGCAATTAGATTGTCCCGAATACTGCGAAGAGTAAGCAAGGCGGGGAACGACCGCCTTGCAACCCTTACTTCCAGTAACACCCTGTTTGTCTTTTTTATTAGTTTAGTGCTTTGTCATTTGGCGCTTTAAACAGTGCTTTCATTTCATCGGACAAAGTAAATTTCAGATTCAGATTTTTTGGTGGGATAGGTTGGTTAAACCAACGGTCAAAGGATTTTTCAGCTTTGCCTGAGGTTTGTGCAGTTGCGATAGTTTCATCGACCAGCGCTTTGAATTGCGGGTCATCTTTGCGCAACATACAGCCATAGGCTTCTTCAGTTTGTGGCTTACCAACGATTTCCCAAATTTCAGGTTTTTTCGCTTTCGCACGTTCACCGGCTAACAATGCATCGTCCATCATAAAGGCAACGGCACGGCCTGACTCTAAAGTACGGAATGAATCACCATGGTCTTTGGCGCTGATAATGCGCATTTTCATGTTCTTTTCGTCATTTAATTGATTTAACAGGATTTCAGATGTTGTACCTGAGGTCACAACAACGTTTTTCCCTGCTAAGTCAGCAAAATCTTTGACGCCAGAATCGCCCTTAGTGAGTAAGCGCGTACCGACGACGAAAATCGTGTTGGAGAACGCTGCTTGTTTTTGTCTTTCGACGTTATTGGTGGTTGAACCACATTCGAAGTCAAAGGTGCCATTTTGCAGCAATGGAATACGGTTTTGCGAGGTAATTGGGATTAACTTCACTTGCAGATCAGGCATGTTCAATTTTTTCTTCACTGCATCAACGATTTCGTTTGAATAGTCCTGTGAGTAGCCAACGACTTTTTGGTTATTGTCATAATAAGAAAATGGCACGGAGGACTCACGGTGACCTACAACAATCACACCGTTGTCTTTGATTTTTTTCAGAGTACCGTTTAGCTCGTCTGCTTGAACTGCGCAGGTTGCACCTAAAATCATCATCGATAATACAAGCTTACTTATACGCATAATTACAGCTCCTTTAGAACATCGGTGTAAACCCGCCATATTTCAAAGGTTCCCTGTCATGGGACGAGGTCACACTTGAATGACGTTGGCTTTGTTGTGTTGTGTTTGCTGATGTATCGAGGATTTTGATAACACCACGATCATCGGCTGTATGTTTTATTATTGTTAAAAAGTAATTAAATTTGTTAATTAATGAAAATGGATTGTTTCAATTTCGGGAGCTATCTCGCATATTATTTGGTGCATTCTTGAATCAGCGCACTAATATGATGAATAACGACTAAAAATTGCTTAAAACTGATAGTCGTGCACTGTCTGGGTGCAAACTATCGCCACTTTCATTCCTGCATAAGATGTAGCAATTTCTGTGCCGAGTTTTAGAGATAGGTAAATTTTTGTTTATCAAAAAGGGAAATGTATTTGTAAAGTTAGATGATGCTACTTGTATGGAATGTTTTGCTGTGTAAGATGTAACCTCCATTTAACTTATAGATGGCATAGCGGTTTTAGTCAAAGTTCGATTTTTATCGATATTGTTGCTAAAGTTGTTTAATTGGTGTTATTTCAGGAAGATATACCGAGAAACGCATGAGCAGGCATTTAAAATTAGGTAAAGGATTAGTGATATTCGCCTGTCTGATGGTGTTGGTTTGCATGAACCAGCGAGCCGTTGGAGAGCGTTTATTTGCCAATTTTTTTGTGCCAAATGTTTTAGTACAAGCACAAAATAATGCGGGTTCTAACCTTTCTTATATAGATAAATCTCAATTAGAACAGAGTGATAACAGTGCGCATCTTTCCAGTTGCGAGCTTAGTGCAAAATCATTAATGACTATGCTACCTGCTGTTATTGAACCTTTTTTCTTTATGTTCCTTGCTTTAGCTGCATTAATGGTATTTTGCACTAATCTATTTATATCTAGAGCAAACAATGAAGAAAAACATGCCCCTCCAAGAGTCAGACGACACTTACAGTTTTGTAATCTTCGGAATTAGCGCACAACGAACTTCAATTCGTTTGTGTAATTTATTCTGGAGGAAACAATGCGTTTTTTAATTAATTCATTTTTGATTTTATTTGCTCTATTTTCCAGCAGCTTACAGGCTGCGGATACGGGGTGGCTGCAACCTGCAAAAACTGGGTGGATGAGTGATAACACCCCAATGCATGCACAAGTGCGTTTACTAAGCTCGACTCAACAGGACGATGGCAAAATTAATATTTTGCTGGATGTGAAACTTGATGAGGGTTGGAAAACATACTGGCGCTCGCCGGGAGAGGGGGGCGTTGCACCTGAGATTGTTTGGTCGAGTCCTGTTGAAACAACAGATTGGAAATGGCCTGCGCCGGGGCGTTTTGATGTGGCAGGGGTATCAACCCAAGGCTATATGGGGGATATTGTTTTCCCTATTACAGTCACTAGTTCAGACAAACTCGATAAACTATCGGGTGTGTTAACTTTGTCGACCTGTAGCAATGTCTGTATTTTAACGGATTACCCTTTCGAACTCGATTTAACCGAGCCAGCGCCTGCTGATTTTACGTGGGCCTTTAACCAAGCCAAAGGCGCCGTACCACCTACGAGTGGCTTAGTCGAGCAAGCCAAAGCGGGTTTTGCGGATGAAAAACTGGTTATTGAGCTGCAAAAAAATTCAGATAGTGCATGGATTAAACCCAATATTTTCACTGATGTAGTCGATGGCGCTGTTTTAGGTGTGCCAGTGATCAAAACATCAGGGAACAGTCTTACTGCAATTATAGATGTAAGTGATGACTGGGGGGATGCATCGCCTAACTTAACAGGCAAAACCGTATCATTTGTGGTCACCGACGGTGATATTTCCCAGCAAATAAGCAGTGAAGTAACACCATTTACTGGTTCAATTAGCCAAAATGGTGGGGGCAGTGCAATTTCGTTGTGGCAAGTGGTATTGTTTGCGGTGGTTGGCGGGTTAATTCTTAACTTAATGCCGTGTGTACTTCCTGTGCTGGCAATGAAGCTAGGCTCCGTGCTGATGGTGCCACAAGGTGAGCAAAAGACCATTCGCCGTCAGTTTTTACTTTCTTCTTCTGGGATCTTAGTCTCCTTCTGGTTACTCGCCCTGTTGATGACCCTGTTACGTGTTGGCCAGCAAGCCGTTGGCTGGGGAATTCAATTCCAAAATCCGTGGTTTATTGGCTTTATGGTGTTAGTTACCGCGTTGTTTACGGCGAATTTATTCGGTTTATTCGAAATCAACCTCGGCAGTAAAGCGAACACACGCCTTGCGACAGCAGGTGGCCATGGTAACAGTGGGCATTTCTGGCAAGGGGTATTTGCTACCTTATTAGCGACACCGTGTTCTGCACCATTTTTGGGCACCGCAGTGGCTTTTGCCCTTGCCGCACCAATGAGTGAATTATGGTTAATTTTCACTGCACTGGGCGTTGGGATGAGCTTACCTTGGTTGTTGATTGCCGCTTTCCCAGCTATTGCGAAATTACTTCCGAAACCTGGCACATGGATGCTGAAATTGCGCGCTGTGCTTGGTCTGATGATGTTGGTGTCTAGCCTTTGGTTAATTAGCTTATTAATTCCCCATTTTGGTGCAACATATTCTACCACGATTGCACTCGCATTCTTGGTTTTATTGGTGGTATTTATTGCTATCAAAAAAGGGATAAAAGCAGCTATTTTTCCTTTGGTGTTATTTGCACTGTTTGCGGGCGCTTTTGTTTGGATGACCCAAGGGCAGCAGGCTGGAAGCCGTTCATTAGTGAAAGATACAGTAAATTGGCAACCGTTGACTGAGCAGGCTATCACCGATGCCTTAGCGCAAAACAAGCGCGTCTTTATTGATGTCACTGCAGAGTGGTGCGTGACCTGTAAGGCGAACAAATATAATGTATTGTTAAGAGATGATATTCAGCAACTGTTAGGTGAGCCGGATGTTGTCGCATTGCGGGGAGATTGGACGAAACCGTCTCCTGAAATCACTGCATTCTTGCAAAAACGTGGGCAAGTCGCAGTTCCGTTTAATCAGATTTATGGCCCTAACTTGGCCGACGGCGAGGTGCTGTCAACAATACTTGACCGTGAATCGTTAATCTCAGTTATGAATCAGGCCAAAGGAGCCACAAAATGAAAAAAACAATTTTAGCCGTTCTGTTCTCATCACTTATGATGGGTGCAACAGCACAAGCCGCCCCATTAACGGCGGACCAAGAAGCGCAAGTGCGTAAGTTAGTGCGTGATACCTTAGTTGAAAACCCAGAAATTCTAGAAGAAGCTATTGTCGCACTGCAAGCGAAGCAAGGCGAGAAACAACAAGCACAGATGAAAGAAACGTTAAAAGCAGAGAAAGATGCCTTATTTAACGACCCAACAAGCCCGCGCATAGGTAAAAAAGATGCCAAATTGGTGTTAGTTAACTTTACTGATTTTAACTGCCCATATTGCAAACGTTTTGACCCGCAACTGATGGATATCGTGAAAAAATACCCAGATGACGTAGCGGTAGTGATCAAGTATTTACCATTTAAAGGCCAAACATCATTAGATTCAGCACAACTGACGATGACTCTCTGGCAAGAAGATCCGAAAGCATTCGAAGCGCTGCATCATAAATTTATGCAAAAGCAAGGCATGTTGTCAGATGCTAATATCAAAGATGCACTCAAAGCAACGGGTAACGATAAGCTCAAAGCGAGTGAGAAAAGCCGTGAAGGTATCCGCACAAACATGATGTTAGCGGAAAAGCTTGGAGTGAACGGAACGCCAGCAACGCTGGTGGGCGATGAAATGATCCCAGGGGCCATTGATGCTCAGCAGTTTGAGGCGGTGGTGAAGGAGCAGTTGGCCAAGCTCAAATAGTCCTCCTCGTTATCCTCGTCATAGTTCGCGCTGTGGCGTTGTTGGCTTCGTTTACTAACCCTAGTCACATACTTATGTATGCTCCTAGGGCTTAGTTTCACTTGCCGCCTAGCCACAACCCGAATTATTTAGAGGATAAGCTTGAGGGAAAAGCATTAGGAAACAATTATTTTTTCTAAATAGCAAAGCATTAATTTCGATTAAATGCTTCGGTTTCCTATACATTAAATTTGAGCTGTTTGAAAACTAAGTGGTTAATAACCTTATGAATAGACTGAAAAAGTGGTCTAAAGAAATTATTGTTTTGGCAATTATTTTATTTATTGCTTTTACAGTGATGGACTTGTGGCGCAAACCACAAACCCTTGCGCCCATATTATTAGAGCAACACACTTTAGTTAATGGTGAAACCGTTTCATTGGCAGAGCTAAGCAAGGAAAAACCGATATTGGTTTATTTCTGGGCAACATGGTGTGGGGTCTGCAATTTAACTTCGCCAACGGTATCCGATTTAAGTCAATCAGGCATGCCGATTATCTCGGTTGCAATACGTTCGGGGGAAACACCGCGTTTAATCAATGGAATGGCAAAGAAAGAACTCACCTTCCCTGTCATCAACGACATCAACGGACAGCTTTCTAATGCCGTGGGAGTCAGTGCAACGCCAACATTTATGGTGATTGATAACGGTGAATTAGTCAGCTTTACCTCGGGCTGGACGAGCTCTTATGGCTTAAAAATGCGCATGTGGTTGGCATCATTCTAATATTTTAATTGTCCCCTTTAGATTGAAAAAGGGGACTTTTCTGCCTATAAGCCATACATATCATTATGGTAGACTCATTCAGCTATATAAATAATAAAATAGGTGAATGGGATGGTTATGTTTAAAAAAGTGGTTGGATTACTGTTAGGGGCTGTATTAATCGCGGGATGTTCCCCTGATGTGGAAGAGAAAAAACCGGTTGAACAAACATCTGGAACGACTGCGAATTCAGAATTAAAACAACGCTATGATGAGATAAAAGCCAATTCAACGGAAGAGAAAATTAATGCATTTAACGCCAAAGGGGACGATGACCCAACGTTATTACGTGATGTTTTCTTGACTGAAATGGCAAAAGCATTGCCGATGTTGATTGACGACGTCACATTATTGACGGAAGTTACCGCTAACCAAAATGGTATGTTGTTTTACCAATACACCATCAAGGGCATTCCTGATGATGTTCTAGAAGGTAAGAGCTGGCAGCAAAATATGCGTGAAATCTTAAATAAAAACTATTGTGGTAAAGATGCAGGTATGAAAATGCTGCATGAAATGTTCCCTGAAGGGATCACGCACAATTACCATAAGTCAGATAAATTGGTTTTCACCTACATAGTGACCCCTGCTATTTGCCACTAATCTTTTTTATAGCGCCTGATAATGTTTTTATCAGGCGTATCAATAGCTAAAATTCTAAATTGCGAATAAACCGGTAATCAGCTGATTGAGACTTTAGACGATATAAATTAGCAGGACGACCCCGTTCATGGCGCTTTTCACCAGTATCAATCAATAAATCGGCTTGCTCTAAACGTCGTCTAAACGACTTGTTTTGCAAGGGCTTACCAATCAAAACCTCATGTACATGTTGCAGCTCCGCTAAGGTGAATACATCTGGCAGAGCAAAGCCTGGCACAATGGAGTACAGGGATTTTTGTGTTAAGCGTGCTCTGGCTTGTTGGTAAAGTTCAAGGTGATCGAATGCGAGGGGGCGCTGCTCAATCTCATCAATCGCCACCCATTTGACGGAATCTACCGTTTCAATATGCGCTTCACAGGCTTGGTAAGCGATCAATGCGGTATAACACACCGTCACAGACCAACCACGCGGATCGCGTTGGTGGTTGCCGACAGTACAAAGTTGTTCAATATAAGGGGGGATCACGCCTGTTTTTTCTTTTAGTTTGCGTAACACCGTCTCTTCTAAGGTTTGATCATTTTGCTCATCAATAAACCCTCCCGGTAAGCCCCATTTCCCTTTTTCGGGGAAACTTGCTCGTTCAACCAGTAATACCTTCAACGTGTTTTCATGGTAAGTAAACAAAACGGCATCGACAGTGAGTAAAGGCGATAAGTAATCTTTTCTGTCATAGCTAGCAAGAAACTCTTTTTCATTCATATTGTTACCACTCAACGTTAAAGATGAAGTATAGGGATAAATCATACACGCAAAAAAAGTTATTGTCATTAAGACATTTAATGCTTGACTTGTTTATGTCTATAAGACAATAATTAATTAAAGTCACAAAGACATTAATGAGGGTTCCACTATGATTAACTTTAAATATTTCAAAGCAGACTCATCCACTTTTGTTATTCAATCAGTGAATGGAAAGGTACGTAAGCAAGGCAAAGGGATCAGTTTTTGGTATAACGCAGACAAAACATCGATTGCCGCTTTGCCACTGAATGCACAAGAGGCACCGTTTATATTTAATCTGCAAACCGCTGATTTTCAAAGCTTACGAGTACAGGGGCAAATCTCATTTCAAGTCAAAGAGCCAGAGAAAACGGCTGATGTGTTAAATTTTAACTTAACCAAAGACGGGAAAGGTTATTCATCCGAAGACCCGTTAAAAATGAGTGACAGAGTGGTGCGAGCGGCGCAAACCGTGATCCAAGCGAAAATACAAAGCACATCATTACGTGATGCATTATTAATTAGTCGTTCATTAGTTACGTTGGTTTCCCAGCAGCTAGCAGAACAGTCGGTTATCAATTCATTAGGGATAGATATTCTTGAGGTCTCTATTGCGGCGATTACACCATCACCGGAAACCTTGAAAGCACTTGAAGCGCAGGCGAGGGAGTCCATTCTAAAAGAGGCGGATGATGCGATTTACGCAAGGCGCAAATTCTCTGTTGAGCAAGAAAGGACGATCAAAGAGGCCGAATTAGAAACTGATCTTTCCGTCCAAGCGAAAGAGCAGCAAATCGAAGAGGCGCGGTTAGACAATGAACGTCGATTATTACGTGAACGCGCTGAAATCGAACAAGAAGAGCTAACCGCGCAAGTGAATGCCGAAGAGAAACGCCAAGAATTGGTGGCGCTCAGTGTTGGGAATCAACGTATTCAATCCGATGCGGATGCATATGCCATTGAATCGAAAATGAAAGCCTACAGCCAGTTACCGGTGGAGAACTTAAAAGCGTTAGCGCTGGCCAAAATGGGACCAGAACAGTTAATGGCGATGGCGTTTGAATCACTAGCACAAAATGCAGGAAAAATTGGTGAGCTTAATATCTCCCCTGATTTATTCGGCCAATTAATGAAAAAAGGGGCTAAATGATGAAAGGAATTGATGATGCACGTTTTGTCTTGGTCATGCGTAAGACTCGTTTACAAGAGCTGATTGAACGTTTTAATACATGGCCGCAAGCCAAATTCTATTTAGAGCATAATCATGTCGAGGTTGATGATTACTTACAGGAACATGATTTATATCAACGGCAATTAGTTCAAGCGGAATCTGTATTGAAATCATTAGGTCGATTTCAATTATTAGAAAGAAAATTATTACCAAGTTACCAATTTTCTAAACAAGATATTGTGGTGGTTATCGGGCAAGATGGCTTGGTTGCGAACACATTGAAGTACTTGCAAGGCCAACCTGTGATTGCCATCAACCCAGACCCTACAAGGTGGGATGGTAAGTTGTTGCCCTTTGAAATCGGTCAATTAAGGGATGTGGTGACTCAGACATTAAAAGGGAAAATGGCACAAAAATCGGTGACTTTTGCTGAGGCGAAAACGAACGATGGGCAGTCTTTATTAGCGGTAAATGACTTATTTATTGGCCCGAAAAGCCATACATCAGCGCGGTATTTGCTTAACTGGCAAGGTGAGCAAGAGTTTCAGTCTTCGTCAGGGATCATTATTTCGACAGGTCTTGGGTCAACAGGGTGGTTTCAATCTATTTTAGCAGGCGCTCAAGCTATTACAGGCACAAAAAGTCACCCGCTTGGGAATGGGTTTGCATGGGGAGAGAGCAAGTTACAGTTTAGCGTGAGAGAGCCATTCTTAAGTAAAACAACGGGAACAAAGTGGGTGTTTGGGACGATAGAGCCTAATAGCCCATTATCGTTGGAGTCACTAATGCCTGATAACGGCGTGATTTTTTCAGATGGCATTGAAGAGGATTTTTTGCAATTTAACGCGGGATGTATTGTGACAGTGGGGATTGCGGATATACAAGGACAACTCATTGCTTAGTTTAATATCATCAGCCTCAATAGATGCTTATTGACTATTGAGGCTGATTAATAACTTAGTGCTTACGGCGTCGGTTCATCGCAAAACCAAGCACACCAAATATAACAACCGTTCCCCACATTGGGTAGTTACTCCAACGTGCATAAGGGGTTAACCCTGTCGTAGGCGTTACTTCTGTAGCAAGTGTGGCAGTTTTGAATTGAGGAAGCATATCCTGAATAGAACCATCCGCACTAATCACCGCAGTAATACCGTTATTGGTTGAGCGTAACAGTGGGCGACCCAATTCCAAAGAACGCATCCGTGCCATCTGGAAGTGCTGCCAAGGGCCAATAGATTTTCCAAACCATGCGTCATTTGAAACAGTAAGTAAGTAGTCGCTATCAGGTTTAAAGTTATCCCTGACCTGCGTACCTAAAATAATCTCATAACAAATAGCCGCCGTTAGATGAATATTACCTACTGCTAATTGCGCTTGTTCATAATCGCCACGACTAAAACCCGACATTGGCAAGTTAAAGAACGGGGCGATAGGGCGAAGTAAATCTTCTAAAGGCACATATTCACCAAATGGCACTAAATGGTGTTTATTATAACGGTTTTTAGACGGATATAAATACGGTTTTTTATCCCCTAATACAATGATTGTATTATAGAAAGTGTATTCACCGTCCATCGGACGTGCATCGACAATACCTGTGATTAACTGAGTGTTCGACTCTGCTAATAATTGGTCGAGGGATTTTAGCCATGTTTGGTTGTCGAGCTCAACGGAAGGCACTGCCGATTCAGGCCAAATAATCAAAGACGCTTTACCAATATAAGGGCGAGAAAGCTCCATATAGGTGTCTTTGGTTTTTTGTAAAAAGCTGGCTTCCCATTTCATCGATTGGGGAATATTGCCTTGAACCAGTGCCACTTCCATTTTTTTGTCTTCAAGGGGGGTAAACCATTGAACATTTTTGGCAATTAATGGAGCAAAAATTAAGACAGCAGCCACAGCGAGCGCGATAAAGCTGCGGCGCAGGATAGCGAGCACTAACAGACCACTGATGCTAAATAACAGCAATGTAATCATTTCTACCCCAAATACAGGGGCAAGAGCTTTCATCGGCCCATCAATTTGGCTATAACCAAATTGTAGCCATGGGAAGCCAGTTAATACCCAACCACGCAGAAATTCAGTGACTTGCCATAGAGCAGGGGCGACAAAAACTAAACGCCAAATATTGGCTTTAGGGGCAAGTTTGGCCAGTAAACTGCCAAATAGGCCAGTATAAAGGGAAAGGTAAGCTGCTAATAAAATAACAATAAAGACGTTGATAGGCCCCGGCATTCCACCAAAATCAGCGATGCTGACATAAACCCAATTGACGCCACTGCCAAACAGGCCAAGCCCCCACGCAAAACCAACAGCAAAAGATTGCTTTGCATTGCGCTCTAAGGTGAGTAGTTGGAGAAATAGAATTGAGAGAAGTGCGGCAGGCCAGATGTCAAAAGGCGAAAAAGCCAGTGTTCCACTGGCTCCGAATAATAAAGCCAGCAGTAACCGCAACCACTGACTTTGATACATAGACGTTGAGTTCATTAAGTCTGTTCTTCTTCCAAAGTAGGAACTGGCGCATCGTCTGGAATTTTCACGTGAAGCAGAAGAATTCGGCGACTGTCTGCCATAGCAACTTTAAACTGATAATTATCTATTGTGATGGTTTCTCCGCGGGAAGGCAAATGACCAAAGGCTTGCATGACCAACCCACCAACGGTATCCACTTCGTCATCACTAAAATGAGTATTGAAAGCGTCATTGAAATCTTCAATCTGCGTTAATGCACGGACAGAATAAGAATGACGGCTCAACTGGCGAACATCGACGTCGTCTTGATCGTCATATTCGTCTTCAATTTCACCCACAATCAACTCTAAAATATCTTCAATGGTCACAAGACCAGAAACACCACCAAACTCATCGATAACGATAGCCATATGGTAGCGTTGGGAACGGAACTCTTTGAGTAATCGGTCTACTCGTTTACTTTCAGGGACAACAACCGCTTGGCGCAAGACTTTGTCGATACTAAAAGGCTCAGCATCTGTACGCATAAATGGCAGTAAGTCTTTTGCCATTAATAGCCCTTCAATGTGGTCTTTGTCTTCGCTGATAACAGGGAAGCGCGAGTGAGCAGAGTCAATAATGACATCCAAGCACTCATCAAGCGTTTGGTTACGTTTTAAGGTAACAATTTGGGAACGCGGGATCATAATGTCGCGCACGCGCTGATCCGCGATATCCATAACCCCTTCAAGCATTTCACGGGTATCAGGATCGATTAAATCGTTTTGTTCTGAGTCGCGGATTAATTCGACTAAATCATCACGATTTTTAGGTTCACCATGGAAAAGGTGATTTAACAGTGCAAAGAACCCTTTCTTAGGACCGGGGTTATCGCTACTCGAAGAGTTATCGTCGCTCATGGCGGTTAATTTTTTTTTCCTCAAAAAATACTCGTCATACTTCGAACCGCAGCGTTGTTGGCTGCACTCGGCTACCCGAATCACATACTTATGTATGCTCATCGGGTATCCTCGCTGGCCGCCTAGCCGCAATCCGAATTATTTAGAGTATTAAATAGTCGTTACTCGTCATATATCGAACCGCAGCGTTGTTGGCTGGCTTGTGCTATTTTGTTAAACAAAAAGTGAGCACATAAAGTATTTAGAGTGTTGGTTAGTTAATAAAAACAGCTTACTTCATTCTTTTTTAGCATAAAACCGACGGTTTATCTGCAAAATTACCGTCAGTTTTTTGTAAAATAATGCTTTCTTCGTCAAAGACACCTGAAAAAATTATAGTTAGGTCACTCTTTTTCCGCAAGATAGGGGTCTTCATAACCCAATTCTGCCAAGATTTCCGTTTCTAAACCTTCCATTTCCTCGGCTTCATCATCTTCAATATGGTCATAACCTAATAAATGCAAGCAGCCGTGAACCACCATATGTGCCCAATGTTCTTCGGTACTTTTTTGCTGTTCAATGGCTTCTTGCTCAACCACTTGGCGGCAAATAATTAAATCGCCGAGCAGGGGAAGTTCAATTTCAGGTGGCGCTTCAAAAGGAAAAGATAACACGTTGGTTGGTTTATCTTTTCCGCGATAAGTCAGGTTTAAATGGTGGCTTTCCGCTTCATCCACAATACGAATTGTAACTTCACTTTGTGCTTGAAATTTAGGTAATACAGCGGCTAACCAGCGCTCAAAAAGTGCTTCAGAAGGCAAACCTTCAGGGTTTTCACACGCAATTTGTAAATCGAGAATGACGTCACTCATTTATTGGTTTTCCTGCTTTTCCAGCTCTTTTTGCTGTTCTTTTTCTTCACGTAATTGTTGGCGACGCTTGCTATCTTGCTCTTCCCACGCTTCGTAGGCCATAACAACTTTGGCAACGACAGGGTGGCGAACCACGTCTTCACTGTGGAAGAAATTAAAGCTTAAATCATCCACGCCAGACAGCACTTCAATGGCGTGACGCAGACCTGATTTACTGCCGCGCGGTAAGTCGACTTGGGTGATATCTCCAGTTACAACCGCTTTGGAGTTAAACCCAATTCGCGTCAAAAACATTTTCATCTGTTCGATGGTGGTGTTTTGGCTTTCATCTAAAATAATAAACGCATCATTTAATGTCCGACCGCGCATATACGCCAGTGGGGCCACTTCAATAACGTTGCGCTCAATCAGTTTTTCAACCTTTTCAAAGCCTAACATTTCAAACAGGGCATCATAAAGCGGGCGTAAATACGGGTCGACTTTCTGGCTTAAATCCCCGGGTAAGAAACCGAGCTTTTCACCCGCTTCAACCGCTGGGCGCGTAAGCAGAATGCGACGAACCTCTTGGCGTTCTAAGGCATCGACCGCGGCAGCGACCGCTAAATAGGTTTTCCCCGTTCCCGCAGGGCCAATACCAAAGGTAATATCATGATCCAAAATATTGGCAATGTATTGCGCTTGGTTTGGTGTGCGAGGTTTTATCACGCCACGTTTGGTTTTGATATTCACCGCCTTGCCGTAGTCTGGAACGCTTTCGGCGGATTGCTCTAAAACGCGACTATCCAAAATGGCTAAGTGAATATTTTCAGGGTCGATATCAGGAATAACACCGCGCACAGGCGCGGTATCGACATACAGTTGACGCAAAATTTTGCTTGCCGCTTGAACATTCAGCGGCTTACCCGATAACTTAAAGCGGTTATCACGGCGATTAATTTCGATAGCAAGGCGGCGTTCTAGCTGCTTGATATTATCGTCAAATGGCCCGCAGAGGCTCATTAAACGTTGGTTATCTGCGGGTTCTAGAAAGATTTCTTGTGTTGCGATTTGCAAATTTTTTGTCTCAGTCACTGAATATCCTATGGTTGTGGCTTAGGGTTGAAAACGACCAACACCTAGCTCATCTTCTTTACGGGTACGTGCAATAACAGACGCTGGCGATTCATGAACGCGAAGGCCCATTTGATCTTCTGTACGAATGACTTTACCGCGTAATGAGTTGGTATAGACATCCACAATTTCAACATCCACAAATTTACCGATCATATCCGGGGTACCTTCAAAATTTACCACGCGGTTATTTTCGGTACGACCAGAAAGCTCCATCACGTTTTTACGGGATGTTCCTTCAACTAAAATACGTTGAACGGTGCCCACCATTTGGCGGCTGAAGCTCAATGCCTGCTGATTAATACGTTGTTGCAGTAAGTATAGACGCTGTTTTTTCTCATCTTCAGTGACATCATCAGGTAAATCCGCCGCTGGCGTACCTGGGCGTGCTGAATAGACAAAGCTGTAGCTCATGTCAAAATTGACGTCTGCAATCAGTTTCATTGTTCTTTCAAAATCATCAGTCGTTTCACCCGGGAAACCAACAATAAAGTCAGAACTGATCAGGATACCTGGGCGCGCTTCGCGCAGTTTGCGAATAATGGCTTTATATTCGAGTGCAGTGTGAGCGCGTTTCATCATTGTCAGAACGCGGTCAGAACCACTTTGTACAGGCAGGTGCAAGAAGCTGACTAATTCAGGCGTATCACGGTAAACTTCGATGATATCGTCAGTAAATTCAATTGGGTGGCTAGTGGTAAAGCGAACACGGTCGATACCATCAATAGCGGCGACTAAACGCAGTAATTCTGCAAATGAGCAAATTTCGCCGTCAAAAGTTTCACCGCGATAAGCATTAACGTTCTGACCCAGCAAGTTAACTTCACGTACGCCTTGTGCGGCTAATTGCGCGATTTCAAATAAGATATCGTCACAAGGGCGGCTGACTTCTTCACCACGGGTGTAAGGCACCACACAGAAAGTGCAGTATTTATTACAGCCTTCCATAATAGAAACGAATGCGGTTGGGCCTTCAGCACGCGGTTCTGGTAGGCGATCAAACTTCTCAATTTCAGGGAAGCTGATATCAATAACTGGGCTGCGAGTACCTTGTACTTGGTTGATCATTTCAGGCAGGCGGTGCAATGTCTGTGGACCAAAAACAATGTCAACACTTGGCGCACGCTGGCGGATAAAATCCCCTTCTTGGGATGCCACGCAGCCACCGACACCAATAATGATGTCAGGGTTTTTATCTTTAAAAAACTTCCAACGACCAAGCTGGTGGAAGACTTTTTCTTGGGCTTTTTCCCGAATTGAGCAGGTGTTAAGCAGGAGTAAATCTGCTTCTTCAGCAACTTCAGTTAGCTGATAACCGTGGGTGCTTTCTAATAAAGAGACCATTTTGGATGAGTCATACTCATTCATTTGGCAGCCCCACGTTTTAATGTATAACTTTTTATTCGTCGACATGTCGTATATCCGGTGTTTTCGAAGCGGCTAGTGTAATGGACCCCGAAACGCGTTGTAAATCCAAAGTCCTACCCTCTTTTGGGAACTCGTTTGCATTTTGATTAAGGACATCATTGTATGATGGAATAAATGCAAAGATAGCGAGAAATAATATCACTTCACGAAATTTAAGGGCAGGCAATTTGCCTATTGTTTTAAAAATTAGGACGTATTGTATTCATTTGGGGCTTCAGTGACTAGAGTTCAAGTGGAGATATTGTCTGCGAGGGCAATAAATTTTCGATACAATACGGCAATCAATTCGTAAATAGTGGCCAATGTGATGAATAAACAAATCGAATCTTATGATGTTGTCGTAGTCGGCGCGGGAATGACAGGCGCAGCGGCGGCATTGGGCTTTGCCCAAGAAGGGATGAAGGTGGCTTTGCTTGAAAAGGCACAACCTGCACTATTTGAGCCACACAGTACCCCAGATGTTCGCATTTCGGCGATTAGCCGTGCATCCGTCGAATTATTAAAGCAACTCGGTGCATGGCAGCATGTTGAAGCCATGCGCAGTGTTCCTTATCGCCAGTTGGAAACATGGGAGGAGCCTGAAAGCAATGTGGTGTTTGACGCCCAAAGCTTAGGTTTACCTGAGCTCGGTTTTATGGTTGAAAACCGAGTGTTACAGCTCGCTTTGTGGCAGGAATGCGAAAAATATAGCAACTTAGAGTTAGTTTGCCCTGCAAAGTTGGTGAATTTATATCAACCTAAAAACCAAAAAGAGTGGCGATTAGCGCTTGATGATAACCGCCTGTTAGAGGCGAAATTGGTTGTGGGTGCAGATGGCGCAAACTCCCAAGTGCGCAAAATGGCAGGGATCGGTAGCCGCGGCTGGCAGTATCGCCAATCTTGTATGTTGATTACCATTCAAACCGAACAACCTCAGCAAGACAAAACATGGCAGCAGTTTTTTCCCTCAGGGCCGCGTGCATTTTTACCGTTATATGATAATTGGGCTTCATTGGTTTGGTATGACAGCCCTGCAAAGATCAGGCGCTTACAGAGTATGTCCATGGAACAACTCACTGGTGCGATTTCTGAAGCGTTTCCTGAGCGCTTGGGTAAGGTGACTGCGATTGCATCAGGGGCATTCCCCTTAACGCGCCACCATGCTAACCGCTATGTGATGGATGGCTTAGCGCTGATTGGTGATGCTGCGCATACGATCAACCCGTTAGCAGGGCAAGGGGTTAATTTAGGCTACCGTGATGTAGAGAGCTTGCTGAATGTGGTGAGCTATGCGCGTGAATATTTGCAGCCTTGGTATTCAGTGGATGTTTTAAAACGCTACCAGCGCCGTCGTTTGCCTGATAATTTGGTGATGCAAGCAGGGATGGATGTATTTTATATGGCATTTAGCGAGAATCTACCCGGCTTAAAAATGTTTAGAAACCTTGGGTTGATGGCGGCTCAAAGGGCCGGTGAAGCGAAAAAACTCGCGCTAAAATATGCGCTAGGGTTATAAATAACCACCAACAATAAAAATAGGCCGCTGATTAGCGGCCTATTTGTTTATCAATCCAGCAGATTATTTATTATTTGCTAAATCAACAGGCTGAACGTTTGGCACATCTGTGTTGATACTGTCATCTTCAGTGATAACGGAGTCTAACGTTTCATTTTTCGCTGAGAATGCATGAGCCAGTTTCTCGGTGTCTAACTCTTTTTCCCAACGAGCAACCACGATACATGCACAGGCATTACCGACTAAGTTGGTTAATGCACGACACTCTGACATGAAGCGGTCAATCCCAAGAATCAAGGCCATACCTGCAACTGGAATGCTTGGCACAACCATCAGCGTTGCGGCTAAGGTAATGAACCCTGCACCTGTTACGCCTGCGGCACCTTTTGAACTGATCATGGCAACGAGCAGCAAGGAGATTTGTTCCCAAATGGTGAGCTCAATATTGGTGGCTTGTGCGATAAACAGTGCCGCCATAGTCATATAGATGTTGGTACCATCAAGGTTGAATGAATAACCGGTTGGGATCACTAAGCCCACAACGGATTTTTCACACCCTGCGTGCTCCATTTTTCTCATTAAGCTTGGCAGTGCCGCTTCAGAAGAAGAGGTACCTAAAACTAACCACAACTCATCTTTGATGTATTTAATCAATTCAATGATTGAGAAGCCGTTATATTTCGCAACTGCGCCTAAGACTAAAATGACAAACAGGAGAGAGGTAATATAGAACGTCATTATCAGCATCATTAAGTTACCGATAGATGAAATTCCATATTTACCAATGGTAAACGCCATTGCACCGAATGCCCCGATTGGTGCGAGTTTCATTAACATCGCAACCATTTTGAAGACGGGCTCAGAGAAGTTTTGCAGTAACTTAACAATTGGCTCGCCGTGCTTGCCTGTTGCTGCTAATGCTAATCCGAAGATAACCGCAATGAACAGAACTTGAAGAATGTTACCGTTTACCAATGGGCTAATGACGGTATCAGGGATGATATTCATCAAGAAGCCAACAATAGAAGATTCGTGTGCTTTGGCAACGTAACCTGCTACCTTGGCACTATCAAGGGTTGCAGGGTCTATATTTAAGCCATCACCGGGACGAATAACGTTCGCCACGATGAGACCAATGATGAGTGCAATAGTTGAGAAGGTAATGAAATAAAGCATTGCTTTACCCGCAACGCTACCCACAGCCTTCATATTTGACATGCCTGAAATACCCGTTACCACAGTTAAGAAGATAACAGGCGCGATAATCATTTTAACGATTTTGATGAATGCATCACCAAGTGGTTTTAATGATTCTCCGATGTCTGGGAAAAAGTGGCCTAGCGCGATACCTAAGGCGATGGCTACGATGACCTGAACATATAAGATTTTATATATTGGTTGCTTTATCATGTTTCGCATAAATTTTCTCTGTAAAAATGTTGCGTTTTGGCAATTTATAATTATTAGGTTTAAAACTTTTATTTGAGTTTTTGAGAACTAATTAATGGAACGGAAGATGGGAGTGAGTTTTCTGGCGACTTAAGTGTATAAACCTTTTAGCCACCAATCATACCTAACTACAATTCGAGCGCAGATTACCACTTTCAACAGTTAAATAGAAATGATTAAAGTCACAGATTTAATAGAAAAGTTATGTAAAGGTAAATTTTATAGGTGAAATGTTGCATGGTTAACATTTTAAACGATTAAGCTACTGGTTAATTAGTAAGCGCGGGATTTAATAAAATAAAAAGTACTAATAAAGGGTGCGTTTCGACTGAAAATATGCATAAACATGCAAATAACTGTGCAAAAAAATGGGATTCAGTAAAAAAAATGGATTTATCACCTAATTTTTTAAACTTGGTTTAATTTATCAATAAAAGTGATAATCAAAATAAGAGAATTGAAAAAATTATATCAGGAAGAGAGAGAAGGATGGCTGGGGTACCAGGATTCGAACCTGGGGATGCCAGGATCAAAACCTGGTGCCTTACCGCTTGGCGATACCCCAACAACAAAGAAATGGTAGCTACGACGGGATTCGAACCTGTGACCCCAACATTATGAGTGTTGTGCTCTAACCAACTGAGCTACATAGCCATTGTTAATTTCTTTAATCGTGAATTTTGCAACGTAGGAAGGGAAGTAGATGGCTGGGGTACCAGGATTCGAACCTGGGAATGCCAGGATCAAAACCTGGTGCCTTACCGCTTGGCGATACCCCATCCGGGAAATTCTACTATTGATGATTTAAGATGGCTGGGGTACCAGGATTCGAACCTGGGGATGCCAGGATCAAAACCTGGTGCCTTACCGCTTGGCGATACCCCA
>NZ_JBSICC010000026.1:0-56049 GCF_058245955.1 Providencia sp. UF-224
CGGTAGTTCAGTTGGTTAGAATACCTGCCTGTCACGCAGGGGGTCGCGGGTTCGAGTCCCGTCCGTTCCGCCACTTAATTTAGGGGCGTAGTTCAATTGGTAGAGCACCGGTCTCCAAAACCGGGTGTTGGGAGTTCGAGTCTCTCCGCCCCTGCCAATTACCAATTAAGTAATAATAAAAGAAGTATCTATTGATAACCCGGTTATATTAATCGGGTTTTTCTTTATCTAAATTTTGTAAATATCCTTTCTCCTATTATCACTTCCACGAATTGCCCATTGTATATATCAATCTATTCAAAGCTACTTTTAGTCGCCTAGCTTCTTTATTCTTTAATGTATATGCGAAGCCATTTTTATGAATTGGAATTAGGCAAAGTTTTTCGTTGTTTAGAGATCCAACCTAGAAAAAACATAAACATCCTTAGTGAAATTTAAATTTAAATTTGATTTTGTTATTCGAATGAACATGCCAGAGAGTATCCTAATTTGCTAAAAGGATTCAGAAAATTAAATTAACAACGAAGTGAGTTATGGTTAGATTGCTCTCGTTTTCGCTACAGAAAGCATTGCAGGTTTATTTGAATTATTTTTTATGCCACGTTTGCCAATGAGGCGTATTCAATAGCATAAAGTTAATTATTCAAGGCTCAGAGCTAGGAAGTACGTGTGATTGCCGCTTAGCTGGATACCTGTAATGGTGCATTTTTTATTGGTGTTTTAATTAGTTGATTAATAAGCGCCTGTTGATCATTTTTTTGTAACCATACCGCATATAGTGGCTTACTTATAGGGGCTTCTGACAGTATTTTTAGTGCGGGATAGTGATGTACCCAATGAGCGGGTAAATATGCGGCAGAAAGCGATACAGGGAGTAATTGGCGTGTAATATGCGCCGATGTTGTGATCATCACGGGTGCATCCGCTTGAGTCAGTGCTGATTCATTTTTGGGATGAAAATCCGCTCCCCATTCTAGCTTTATGTAATTGTAATTCGTTAGAGCGATGTTCTTTTGTGATGCCATTAGCTGTAGTTCTATAGCACCAATGACAGTACTTTCGAATTCATCCATTTTAGGTGGCTCTGTTGCTATCAGTAAATCTAATTCTCTTGAATGCAATTGTTTTACGAGTGATTGACGGGTGGAAACGCGCGCTTCTAATCGTAATTCGTCGTGTTGAGTATAAAGCGCTTCTACCCAATCAGTGAGGTAGCCTTCCCAGAGTGATGCGGTCGCGCCAACTGAGAGTTCAGTGTGTTGTGATGCATGAGAAATTTCTTTTTTAGCTTGTAGCCATGTGTTCATCAACGATTCGGCATAGGGTACTAAACGCTCACCAGCAGCAGTTAATCGAATATTATTTCTGTGGCGAGTGAATAAACTTGTGCCCAACTGAGTCTCTAGCTGCCGGATACGAAAGCTGACAGCAGATTGCGTCAAATAGAGTGACTCAGCAGCTCTGCCGAAGTGCCTAGTTTTGCTAACCTCTAAAAAAGTTCTCAATAACTCGCTGTCCACATGCATCTCCAATTATTTTTGTCGTGATGATTCAAATGTTTTGTTTTACAGATTGTCAATGCTGTCTAATACTCCGCGCCATATAGAGTTTGACTGCAATAAGTTAGGAGTGTGTCAGATGGCAGATAGCTTCATCACGACTAATCGTTTTTTTGATACTAAGCATTACCCTCGTGGCTTTTCTCGTCATGGTGATTTCACCATTAAAGAAGCTCAGCTGCTAGAGCGTCTAGGCCAAGCTTTTAATGAGCTAGATACAGGTAAACGCGCTGCGCAAACTGAAGAAGAAAAACTCTTCGTTGCTGTTTGCCGCGGTGAGCGCGAGCCTGCTACTCCAGAAGAAAAAGTTTGGGTAAAATACTCTAGTCGTATTAATCGTCCAAAACGTTTCCACACGCTCTCTGGTGGGAAACCTCAGATAGATCCTTCGGAAGACTATACTGATACAGATGATTAATATTACCATCGTATAAGATAAGGGACTGCGGTCCCTTTATTTTTGTACGATGGGTCATATTCACCAACTCCTCCCTTCAGCTTACTTGTTTTTGCAAATGAAGCAATAACTTATCCATTGCTCGGTACCCGAGAGCTTCTAATAAATGAATTCGTTCAATACTTGAGCACTCATTGAGATCAGCAATGGTTCGAGAGACCTTTAAGATCTTATGCCACGCCCGAATAGAAAGGCCTAACTTGTTTAAAGCATGTTCTAAGAATAAGGCATCTTTAGGGGATAGTGAGCAAAATTTTGTTATTTCTTTAGATGTTAGTAAATTATTTATTTTCCCAGCTCGTGTTATCTGAGTATGCCGGGCGCGAATAACACGGCATTGTATTTGTTCACTGTTTTCTCCTTGATTTACAGGGCGACTTAATGAGCCTAGAGGGAGTAAAGGTATCTCTATGGAAAGGTCAAAACGGTCTAAAAGCGGCCCAGATATGCGAGAAAGATAACGTAAAATAGATATTGGGGAAGAGCGACTCATTTCCCCTTGATATTGCCCTGTAGGACTCGGATTTAGTGCAGCGATAAGTTGAAAATTAGCTGGGTAACAGACTTTGGCTTTTGCTCGAGAAAGACTAATTTCTCTTGATTCGAGCGGTTCTCTTAAAGAATCTAAAACAGCACGACTAAATTCTGGTAATTCATCTAAAAACAAGATGCCATGATGGGCGAGTGAAATTTCCCCAGGTTTAGGTAGAGAGCCGCCACCAATCAGTGCAGCCATTGAGGCGCTATGATGAGGGGCTCTAAATGGCCTTATAGGCCAAGTTAAGGTGTCTTGGGTATTCTGGCTCAAACTATGCAATGAAGCGACTTCTAGAGCCTCCTGAGACGTAAGAGAGGGCAATAAAGTAATAAGCCGGCTAGCAAGCATTGTTTTACCTGTTCCTGGGGGACCTAAAAGCAGTAGATGGTGCCCTCCTGCAGCGGAAATTTCGAGGGCTCGCTTTCCTTGTTCTTGCCCAATAATATCGTTGATATCATCGTCATTTTTAGCTGATGGGGGTGGTTGATTTATCTGGCAGTTAAATTCGAGCTCATTACCCCCATTAAAATAATGGCAAAGTTCTAATAGAGAGCTTACAAACTGAACGCTATTTTCGGGTAATAAATTTAATTGGTGTTGATTTTTCGAGGAAATAATTAGTGTTCGTTGTTGTTTTAATGCTGCTTGCGCCGCAGGGATTGCGCTACTGACATAACGGACGTCACCAGAAAGGGCAAGTTCACCTAAAAATTCATGTTTATTTAAAGCATCATGTGAAATTTGCCCTGATGATGCGAGTATGGCTACTGCGATAGCAAGGTCATAGCGACCACTTTCTTTAGGTAAATCTGCAGGAGCCAAATTCACCGTTATTTTTTTCGCTGGGTACTCAAATCCACTGTTTAATAATGCACTTCTGACTCTATCTCTAGATTCTTTGACTGCAGTTTCAGGTAAACCAACTAATGTTAGCCCTGGTAATCCATTACTAATATGAGCCTCAACTGTGACAAGTGGTGCCTCCATACCTATGGAAGCTCTAGTATAAACAATCGCCAATGCCATAAAACCTCCGATATAATTAACAGAGTAATATTCTGTTAAAAATTGACCGACACTTAACACATGAAAATGATATTTGCGAAGCGACTCGATAATTTATTTGTGTAGTTGCTTAACTGTTTTATTTTTTTGGGGGCGGTTTCTAGTATTTGATATCTTTAGGGTTTTTGTTGTTTTTGATGTGGTGCATTTTAATGGAGCTTTGGATAAGGTTAAGAAAAAATGACTAATTGAGCGAAATGGAATCGGCCCATTTTTAAGAAAAGACAATGGGTGATATAGCTGATTATGCTAGCAGTTTTATGGATAAGTACTGCATTATTGCTAATTTAATAGCGCATTATGTTGATTTTGAATTAAGTTATTGATTTTAAATTGGTTAAACATTTCGAAATTAAATAAATCAAATAAAAGTTGTCAAAGTAATTTTAAAATGATACCTCTTAATAAGGACAACAAATAAAAGTTAAAAAAGCAAAACTCATGAACGCATTTATCCAAGCAGTTAGCCTAATTATTATTAGCGTGGTGGTGATTATTATCCCACCGTGCGGGGCTGCACTTGGACGACGAAGGCTAAAATAACAGCCAGATCTTACGAGAACCCCGCACCGAAAGGCGCGGGGTTTTTTTTGACATGAATATTTGTTAATCCAAGAAAATCAAATAAAACATAATAAATACAAATAGATAAGAAAGGACGACAGGAGAAAAACATGACGGGAGCACAATGGTTAGTCCAAGCATTACGAACTCAAGGGGTTGATACTGTTTTTGGTTACCCCGGAGGTGCAATCATGCCAGTGTATGACGCGCTGTATGATGGTGGGGTAGAACATTTGCTGTGTAGACATGAACAAGGCGCAGTGATCGCAGCAATTGGCTATGCTCGCTCAACAGGTAAAACAGGTGTTTGTATTGCTACATCAGGTCCCGGAGCAACAAACGTCATTACTGGGTTAGCGGATGCATTGTTAGACTCCGTCCCTGTTGTTGCTATCACAGGGCAAGTGGCTTCCGCGTTTATTGGCACAGATGCTTTTCAGGAAATTGACGTTTTAGGGTTATCTCTGGCCTGTACCAAACATAGTTTTTTAGTTGAATCGATAGATGATTTGCCTCGCATTCTTGCTGAAGCTTTCGCAATCGCAAATAGTGGGCGTCCTGGACCTGTACTGATTGATATTCCGAAAGATATTCAGTTGCAACACGCAGAGCTATCTCCTTTTTTAATGCCTGTGGAGCAAGAAATGTCATCTCCGGAGACAGAGATACAGCAAGCGAGAGCATTGCTGGAGCAAGCAGAAAAACCAATGTTGTATATCGGTGGTGGTGTTGGAATGTCAGGTGCGGTTTCTGAATTACGGGAATTTATCACCTATACCGGGTTACCTTCTGTTTCAACATTAAAAGGGTTAGGTGCCGTTGACCCAAAAGATGCGAATTACCTAGGAATGTTAGGAATGCATGGCACGAAAGCTGCCAACATTTCCGTTCAACGATGTGATTTGCTGATTGCCGTTGGGGCGCGTTTTGATGACCGTGTAACGGGAAAATTAAATACCTTTGCGCCGAATGCTAAAGTCATTCATATCGATATTGACCACGTTGAGTTGGACAAATTGCGTCAAACTCATGTTGCTTTACATGGTGATGCAAAAGCGTTATTACCAAAATTAATGTTGAAAAAATCAATTGCACCATGGCAATCCGAAGTTCAACAGTTAAAAGCAGAGTTTGGTTGGCGTTATGACCACCCAGGTGAGCCTATTTATGCACCGCTCTTATTGAAACAATTGTCCGATAAGATGAAGCCAAACACCGTTGTGACAACGGATGTAGGACAACACCAAATGTGGTCAGCACAGCATATTACGGTAGATGCCCCTGAAAACTTCTTAACATCAAGTGGGTTGGGTACGATGGGATTCGGTGTTCCTGCCGCGATCGGCGCACAAGTCGCGAGGCCTGAAGACACAGTTGTTTGTGTGTCTGGTGATGGCTCATTCATGATGAATGTCCAAGAGTTAGGCACCATCAAACGTAAACAATTGCCTGTCAAAATTCTTTTATTGGATAACCAACGATTAGGTATGGTTCGCCAATGGCAAGAGCTGTTCTTTGAACAACGTTATAGCGAAACGATATTAACGGATAATCCTGATTTTGTTGCTTTAGCCAGTGCGTTTGGCATTAAAGGGCAGCGTATTACAGATAAATCACAAGTAAATGCAGCATTAGACGAATTATTGAATAGCGAAGGTGCCTACTTATTACAGGTATCAATTAATGAATTAGAAAACGTCTGGCCGTTGGTTCCACCAGGGGCGAGTAATGAAAAAATGATGGAGAAACCATTATGATGCAACATCAACTCTCGATATTGGCCCGTTTCCGTCCTGAGGTTTTAGAGCGTATATTAAGGGTCACTCGCCATCGTGGATTTAAGATAAATGCCATGAATATGGGACAGTCACCAGATGGCGATAATGTTAATATTGAACTGACTGTAAGTAGTCAAAGGCCGTTAACCCTGCTTTGTGCTCAGTTAACTAAGCTTTCTGACATTACAGAGGTTGAAGTGCTACAACAAGAATCACGACTATTACGCACACAAAGTGCAATGTAAGGAAGATAAAAATGACTAAGAAAGCTGACTTTATTTGGTTTAACGGTGAAATGACGCCATGGGCTGATGCAAAGGTTCATGTAATGTCTCATGCTCTGCATTATGGTACATCAGTGTTTGAAGGCGTCCGTTGCTATGATTCTCATAAAGGACCTGTGGTTTTCCGCCACCGTGAGCACATGCAACGTTTGCACGATTCTGCAAAAATTTACCGTATGCCTGTCAGCTACAGCGTAGAAGAGTTAATGGAAGCTTGTCGTGCGACTTTACGCAAAAATAACTTAGTCAGCGCATATATCCGTCCATTAGTGTTTATCGGTGATGTCGGTATGGGAGTTAACCCACCGGATGGTTATAACACAGACGTCATCTTAGCGGCTTTCCCTTGGGGCGCTTATTTAGGCGAAGAAGCCTTAGACCAAGGAATTGATGCAATGGTGTCTTCTTGGAACCGTGTTGCACCGAATACTATCCCTACAGGTGCAAAAGCGGGTGGTAACTATTTATCATCGTTATTAGTGGGTAGCGAAGCACGCCGTCATGGTTATCAAGAAGGTATTGCACTAGACGTTCATGGGTATCTCTCTGAAGGTGCAGGTGAAAATATTTTTGAAGTGAAAGATGGGATTTTATATACGCCTCCGTTCACATCATCTGCATTACCGGGTATTACCCGTGATGCCATTTTAACCTTAGCAAAAGATATGGGCATCGAAGTTCGTGAGCAAACACTATCACGCGAATCCCTATACCTTGCTGATGAAGTCTTTATGACAGGCACCGCAGCAGAAATTACCCCTGTACGCAGCGTTGATGGTATCCAAGTTGGTATTGGTCGTTGTGGCCCAGTCACGAAACAAATTCAGCAAGCATTCTTCGGTTTATTTAATGGTACAACGGAAGACAAATGGGGCTGGTTAGATCCAGTAAACCCTTAATAACTAAATTGAAATAGATGTTACAGGCGGACGTTCCCCGCCTGTTTTAAACACGGGAGTTAAAGATATGCCTAAGTACCGTTCAGCAACAACAACTCATGGTCGTAATATGGCGGGTGCGCGCGCATTGTGGCGTGCAACTGGAATGACCGATGCTGATTTTGGAAAACCCATTATTGCAGTTGTGAACTCATTTACTCAGTTTGTGCCTGGTCACGTACATTTACGCGATCTTGGTAAACTGGTTGCAGAGCAAATTGAAAACGCAGGTGGCGTAGCAAAAGAGTTTAATACAATTGCGGTTGATGATGGGATTGCCATGGGGCATGGCGGAATGCTGTATTCCTTACCTTCCCGTGAATTAATTGCCGATTCTGTCGAATACATGGTCAATGCACACTGTGCAGACGCTATGGTGTGTATTTCTAACTGCGACAAAATCACCCCAGGTATGTTAATGGCGTCATTACGCCTCAATATCCCTGTTATTTTCGTATCTGGTGGCCCGATGGAAGCAGGGAAAACCAAGCTTTCAGACCAAATCATTAAATTGGATCTCGTTGATGCGATGATCCAAGGGGCAAACCCGAATGTGAGTGATGCGGATAGCGAACAAATCGAACGTTCAGCTTGCCCAACCTGTGGTTCATGCTCCGGTATGTTTACGGCAAACTCAATGAACTGCTTAACGGAAGCATTAGGCTTATCTCAGCCGGGTAATGGCTCGTTATTAGCCACTCATGCAGACCGCGAAACGTTATTTATCAATGCGGGTAAACGTATTGTCGAGTTAACAAAGCGCTATTACGAAAAAGATGATGAAAGCGCGTTGCCTCGCAATATTGCGAATAAAGCGGCGTTTGAAAATGCGATGACCCTTGATATTGCGATGGGTGGCTCGACCAATACCGTTCTTCACTTGCTGGCGGCAGCACAAGAAGCCGATGTTGATTTTACAATGGAAGATATCGACCGCTTATCTCGCAAAGTCCCGCACTTATGCAAAGTGGCACCAAGTACACAGAAATACCATATGGAAGATGTTCACCGTGCAGGGGGCGTCATTGGTATTTTAGGTGAATTGAGCCGCGCAGGCCTATTGCAAGAAAATGTCACCAATATTTTAGGTCTGACTTTTCAAGAAACATTGGCGCAATATGATGTCATGTTGACGAAAGACGAAAGTGTTAAGTCTATGTTTTCCGCAGGGCCTGCGGGCATTCGTACCACTAAAGCATTTTCACAAAATTGCCGTTGGCCTTCACTGGATACTGACCGTGAAAATGGCTGTATTCGTAATATTGAGAATGCGTATAGCTTGGATGGTGGTCTGGCTGTACTGTCTGGAAATATTGCGGAAGATGGTTGTATCGTCAAAACGGCTGGCGTTGATGAAGGTAGTTTAACCTTCCGTGGTCCTGCAAAAGTATTTGAAAGTCAAGATGATGCGGTTGAATCAATCTTAGGCGGTAAAGTTGTTGAAGGCGATGTAGTAGTGATCCGCTACGAAGGGCCAAAAGGTGGGCCGGGAATGCAGGAAATGCTGTACCCAACGTCTTACCTGAAATCAATGGGATTGGGTAAAAGCTGCGCACTTATCACGGATGGCCGTTTCTCAGGCGGTAGTTCAGGTCTGTCAATTGGGCATATTTCACCTGAAGCAGCAAGTGGCGGCTTATTAGCATTGGTTCAAGATGGCGATATTATTGATATCAATATTCCAAAAAGAACAATGGTGCTGGATGTCAGTGAAAGTGAGCTTAACCAACGTCGTGAAGCTGAATTAGCCCGTGGTGATAAAGCCTTTACACCACGTGACCGTCAGCGCGAAGTCTCTTTTGCTCTGCGTGCCTACGCTTCCTTAGCAACCAGCGCAGATAAAGGCGCTGTACGCGATAAGTCGAAATTAGGGGGCTGATGTGGCAGCGGCAAAACCATTACCCACAGCACCGACAAGTGCTGATTATTTAAAGGCGGCGCTGAGTGCGCCAGTCTATGAGGCGGCTCAAGTTACGCCGCTTCAGCAAATGGATAAAATATCTGCACGTTTAGGCAATACGATTTTGGTTAAACGCGAAGACAGGCAGCCTGTACACAGCTTTAAGCTACGCGGGGCTTACGCCATGATTGCCACGTTAACGGAAGAGCAAAAAGCCAAAGGCGTTGTAACTGCATCGGCAGGAAACCACGCACAAGGTGTTGCGCTGTCAGCAAGCCGCGTTGGCGTTAAAGCCAAAATTGTCATGCCTGTAGCAACGGCGGATATCAAAGTGGATGCGGTTCGTAGCTTTGGTGGCGAAGCCATTTTACACGGCGCGAATTTTGATGAGGCAAAAGCCAAAGCGATCGCTATGGCGGCAGAGGAGGGTTATACCTTTGTCCCGCCTTTTGACCACCCATCGGTGATTGCTGGGCAAGCGACGATTGCGTTGGAATTATTACAGCAAGACGTACATCTAGACCGTATCTTCATCCCAGTTGGCGGTGGCGGCTTAATCGCTGGCGTAGCGGTTATTATCAAACAACTGATGCCTGAAATTAAAATCATTGGTGTTGAAGCGGAAGATGCTGCGTGTTTGAAAGCCGCATTAGGAGCAGGGCACCCCGTTGATTTACCGCGTGTCGGGTTATTTGCGGAAGGTGTCGCTGTTAAACGTATCGGTGATGAAACGTTTAGATTGTGCCAACAGTATGTAGATGATGTTATCACGGTCGATAGCGATTCTATCTGCGCAGCTTTGAAAGATATTTTTGAAGATGTCCGTGCAATTGCCGAGCCGTCAGGCGCTTTAGCACTGGCAGGGCTGAAAAAATATGTCCAACAGCACAACATTAAAGGTGAACGTTTAGCGCATATCCTGTCTGGCGCGAATATGAATTTCCACGGGCTGCGTTATGTCTCTGAGCGCTGTGAGATTGGTGAGCAACGTGAAGCGCTGCTGGCGGTGACGATCCCTGAGCAAAAGGGCAGCTTTTTACGCTTTTGCCAGCTATTAGGGCACCGTGCTATCACGGAGTTTAATTACCGTTATACGGATGCAGACCCAGATCGCGCCTGTATTTTTGTTGGGGTGCGCTTAAGTGGTCGTGATGGCGAGCGTGCAGAAATTATCCAAGAGCTCAGAAGCAACGGCTATGACGTTGATGACTTATCTGATGATGAAATGGCGAAGCTTCATGTGCGTTATATGATTGGCGGCCGTCCATCCAAACCATTAGATGAAAGACTGTATAGTTTTGAGTTCCCAGAGTCCCCAGGAGCGTTGCTGAGATTTTTAGAAACACTCGGAACACACTGGAATATTACGCTTTTTCATTACCGTAGCCATGGTACGGATTATGGTCGAGTGCTGGCGGCATTTGAACTTGCAGGGCCTGAAGTGCGTTTTGATAGGCACCTTGATGCGCTAGGGTATGAGTACCACGATGAGACGGGCAACCCTTCTTTTCGTTTTTTCCTTGCGCCACAAGATAGCCAAAAAACCTTAGATTGAGTTGTCTGGGAGTAATTCCCAAAACGCTTTAATGAGCGGCTCACTTAGGCGTTTGCTGAGTAGGCAAACGCCGAGTTCAAAGGGCTCCACCATCGAAATATTGTCGAGTTGTGAAATACGGCTACGAACAGGCTCGGGGCTGTTATCCACCACCACACTTGGGATCAACGCGATACCACAACCAAGCGCGACCATCGATACAATCGCTTCATGGCCAGATACCGTCGCGTAAATAACTGGGTTATTGATGTGATGGCGGCGAAACCATAATTCGATACGTTTTCGTGATGGACCGTGTTCCGGCAAAATAAACGGCACCGTTGACCAATCAGGTTCAGCTTCCGTCACCATTGACCGTACCGCACAAGGCAACGATGGCGCAATGAGCACCAATGGAATTTCGCCAATTTTGGTGAAACGTACATTATCGGGTAAACGCTCTGGTTTTCCTGCAATACCAAGGTCTGCCTCGTGGGTTTCCACTTTTTCGACGGCATCTGCGGCATCTCCGGTAGTGAGTTTTATTTCGACTAACGGGTGTAAAGCACGGAATTTATCTAAAACTTGTGGTAAATGACTGTATGCAGCGGTGACTGAGCAAAAAAGATGCAACTCACCACTCAGTGATGGGCTTTGTTGATTAAGGGCATGCTGTAGTTGCTGATACTGCAACAAGGTTTGCTGTGCAAATTGTTTTAGGTGCTCGCCTGCTTGTGTGAGTTTTACCGAACGGTTATCACGGACAAACAACGGGTGACCCAGTTGCTCTTCTAAGCGTTGAATTTGCCGAGACAGTGTTGAAGGGCTGACATGCATGGCTTTAGAGGTACGGCCAAAGTGGCAGCTCTGTGCTAAATGCAAAAAAAGTTTCAGATCACGAATATCCATCTTGCCCTCGGATAAAGTCATTAACTACGTTGCGAATATTGCAACATTGTATTGTTAATATATCAATTTAAGCAATGCGAAACATCGCATATAGTAAATCCATAAACGCTTAAAAATAAGCGACAGGCAAATTGATTGCCTGACATAACGAACACAACAGAACAATGGAGTATGACAATGGCGAATTATTTTAACACATTGAATTTGCGTGAGCAGTTAGCTCAATTAGGCAAGTGCCGCTTTATGAAACGTGAAGAATTTGCGGATGAAGCTGGCTACCTGAAAGGGAAAAAAATCGTCATCGTCGGTTGTGGTGCACAAGGTCTGAACCAAGGCCTGAACATGCGTGACTCTGGTTTAGATATCGCTTATGCATTACGTGCAGAAGCGATTAGTGAAAAACGTGCTTCATGGCGCAAAGCCACTGAGAACGGCTTTAAAGTGGGTACGTATGAAGAATTGATCCCAACGGCAGACTTAGTTGTTAACTTAACGCCAGACAAACAACACTCTACCGTTGTTCGTGCTGTTCAACCAATGATGAAACAAGGTGCAGCACTGGGTTACTCACACGGCTTCAACATTGTTGAGGTTGGTGAAGAAATCCGTAAAGATATTACTGTTGTGATGGTTGCTCCAAAATGCCCAGGTACGGAAGTTCGTGAAGAATACAAACGTGGATTCGGTGTTCCAACACTGATTGCTGTTCACCCAGAAAATGACCCGAAAGGCGAGGGGATGGCGATTGCTAAAGCATGGGCGGCTGCCACAGGTGGCCATCGTGCAGGTGTTCTGGAATCTTCATTTGTTGCGGAAGTTAAGTCTGACCTGATGGGTGAGCAAACCATTCTGTGTGGTATGTTGCAAGCAGGCGCATTACTGAGCTACGACAAAATGGTTGCAGACGGTGTTGAGCCAGGCTATGCCGGTAAATTGATTCAGTTTGGCTGGGAAACTATCACAGAAGCGCTGAAACAAGGTGGTATCACGCTGATGATGGATCGTTTATCTAACCCTGCGAAAGTCCGCGCATATGCGTTGTCTGAGCAACTGAAAACTATCATGGCACCACTGTTCCAAAAACATATGGATGACATCATTTCAGGTGAGTTCTCATCAACCATGATGGCTGACTGGGCAAATGATGATAAAAACCTGCTGACATGGCGTGAAGAGACAGGCCAATCTGCGTTTGAAAATTACCCTGAATATGCAGGAAAAATCGCAGAGCAAGAGTATTTCGACCACGGCATTCTGTTAGTTGCGATGGTTAAAGCAGGTGTTGAATTAGCGTTCGATACTATGTTAGAAGCGGGTATCTTAGAAGAATCAGCATACTACGAGTCCCTGCACGAACTGCCACTGATTGCGAACACCATTGCGCGTAAGCGTTTATATGAAATGAACGTGGTTATTTCAGACACGGCGGAATACGGTAACTACCTGTTCTCATTTGCAGCTGTGCCGATGCTGAAAGACTTCATGACCAAGTTACAAGCGGGTGATTTAGCGAAGTCAGTTGCTGATAATGGTACAGATAACGCACAGTTACGTGATATCAATGAAGCAATTCGTAATCATCCTATCGAGAAAATCGGTAAGACTTTACGTGGTTATATGACGGATATGAAGAAAATTTCAGTTGGAAGTTAATTTTTCGTCACTCTTTGCGTGATAGGTGCGTTGGCTACATGTTGCTACCCAAGTCACATACTAATGTATGCTCCTTGGGATAGCACCACTTGCCGCCTTCCTCTAACGCGAATAGTTTAGAAAAATGCATTGATGTAGTAAAAGAAAGAACAAAAAAACAAAGCAAGCCATGTCGTTCTGATGAATGATGTGGTTTTTTGTTTTTTATAAATAGGAAGGATCGTTGCTCAAGAGTTGGCTGGGTTTCTGCTACAATCTGTAGCGAGTTCCATTTTGAATAACTAAGTGATGTAGAGAAACCATGCGATTAAACCCAGGCCAGCAACAGGCAGTTGAATTTGTCGATGGCCCTTGCCTTGTATTGGCAGGGGCTGGATCAGGTAAAACCCGTGTTATTACCAACAAAATTGCACACTTGATCCGCCAATGTGGTTATCAACCACGGCAAATTGCTGCTGTCACTTTTACCAATAAAGCTGCACGCGAAATGAAAGAGCGTGTCGCACAAACCTTAGGTAAAAAAGAGGCGCGTGGGCTTATCATTTCAACCTTTCATACATTAGGTTTGGAAATTATTAAGCGTGAATATAAATCGCTAGGTATTAAAGCCAATTTTTCGCTGTTTGATGACCAAGACCAAATGGCATTACTCAAAGAGCTAACGTTTGATTTGCTTGAAGAAGATAAAGATTTACTACAGCAGTTGATCTCTGCGATCTCAAACTGGAAAAACGATCTTATCTCACCACAACAAGTTGTCGGGCAGGCACGAACGGAAAAAGAACACCACTTTGCAGAGTGTTACCGCCGTTATGAATTACATTTAAAAAGTTGCAACGTACTGGATTTTGACGATTTAATCAGTAAACCAACGCTTCTGTTGTATCAAAATGAAGAAGTGCGTGAACGCTGGCAGCAAAAAATCCGTTATTTGCTGGTGGATGAATATCAAGATACCAACACCAGCCAATATCAACTGGTGAAATTGCTGGTGGGGCAACGTGCTCGCTTTACGGTGGTTGGGGATGACGACCAATCGATTTACTCATGGCGTGGTGCAAGGCCGCAAAACTTGGTGTTACTTAGTCAAGATTTTCCTAAGTTAAACGTGATTAAGCTTGAGCAAAATTACCGTTCTTCAGGGCGTATTTTAAAAGCGGCGAATATCCTAATTGCGAACAACCCCCATGTATTTGAAAAAAAATTATTCTCTGAGCTGGGTTATGGTGTGCCATTAAAAGTTTTAACGGCAAATAATGAAGATCATGAAGCGGAGCGGGTAATTGGTGAACTTATCGCCCATCACTTTATCAACAAAACGGAATATAAAGATTATGCGATTTTATATCGCGGTAATCACCAGTCCCGAATTTTTGAAAAAATGTTGATGCAAAACCGTATTCCATATCGTATCTCTGGCGGTACTTCATTTTTCTCACGCCCTGAAATTAAGGATTTACTGGCTTATTTGCGAGTGCTAACTAACCCTGAAGATGACAGTGCTTTTTTACGCATTGTGAATACACCGCGCCGGGAAATTGGTCCAAAAACCATTCAAAAATTGGGGGAGTGGGCGAATCAACGGGGCAAAAGCTTATACCAAGCCAGTTTTGATTTAGGGCTAGAGCAAACCCTAAAAGGCAAAGGATTAGAGGCATTACAACGGTTTACTCAGTGGATGGACAGTATCGTTCGTACATCAGAGCGCGAGCCGTTGATTGCGGTACGTGACTTACTGCGCGAAATGGATTACGAAAGTTGGTTGTATGAAACATCAACCAGTACCAAAGCTGCTGAAATGCGGATGAAAAACGTCAATCAATTGTTTACTTGGATGAGTGAGATGGTGGAAGGGGATGAATTAAACGACCCGATGACGCTCAGCCAAGTGGTCACTCGTTTTACCTTACGCGATATGATGGAGCGCGGGGAGGATGATGAAGAATCTGACCAAGTTCAGCTAATGACTCTGCATGCATCTAAAGGACTTGAATTTCCTTATGTTTTTCTGGTTGGTATGGAAGAAGGATTGCTTCCGCACCAAAGTAGTATTGACGAAAATAATATCGATGAAGAACGTCGTTTAGCGTATGTGGGGATCACTCGGGCACAAAGAGAGTTATTTTTTACGCATTGCCGCGAACGTCGTCAATATGGAGAGCTAATTCGCCCTGAGCTGAGTCGCTTCTTGCTTGAGTTGCCGCAAGATGACCTTGAATGGGAGCAACAGCGAAAAGTGGTTAGTGCCGAAGAACGTATGCAAAAAGGGCAATCTGCACTCGCGGATATTAAAGCACGGCTAGGGTTAAATAAGAAAAGTGATTGATAACAATTAGTTGAATTTCCACACTAGAATGATTCTAGTGTGGAATAGTCTAGCAATTCGAACTGTTACGTTCTTCCAGCTCTAGAACCCAATTCACATAACCTTGCCATTGAACCTCCTGCTGTAAGTTTTCTGCACGCAGCGGATGCTCAGATAACCAGCGGTATGGCAGCATAATGGTGAGCCTGTCAGTACAGGCATTTAACCTTAAGGCAGGTAAAGTGTCATCACGTCGGCGGCTTGCAAAAATAATGGCTAATCGAAGTAAACGACACAAATAGTAGGCTTGTTGCATGGGTAGTGCATTTTGTTGGCTGAGAGGGGCTAAATCAACAGGACCTTGTTGATTTCGTAACAACGCCGCTAGTAACCGTTTTTGAGCCGGTGTATAGCCAGGTAAATCCAAGTGAGTCATCAAATAACTGGCGTGTTCAGGGCCTCTGCGAAAATCAACACTCAGACCAATTTCATGCAATGCACAGGCGCTTGATAATAAATCGCGGCAACGAGTATCTAATTGCCAATCTTTCGCAACTTGCAGATAAAAATATTCAGCTAATTGACGAACACGGCCAGCTTGTTCGATGTCTACTTGGAAACGGCGCTGGATATTGCGTACGGTGCGAGCACGAATATCTTGCTCAATGGGCAATTCCAACATGCCATAAACCAAGCCTTCTCGCAGAGCCCCGCCCGCAAGTGTCATGTTATCGATATTTAACGCTTCAAAGATGGCAATTAAAATCGATAAACCACTCGGGAAAACCAGTGCGCGTTCAAACGTTAAGCCTTCAATTTCAAGCTCTTCAAGTTTTTGGCATAAAATGGCTTTGCGTTTTAACTGCTGCAATTTAGACAAGGTGATAAGTTCATCCATGCCTTGTGCAATCATGATTTCTTGGATTGCTTGCACAGTACCTGATGCGCCAACACAGATTTTCCAACCGTGAGTTTTTAAGGCTTCAGCAACAGGCTCGATCACTTTTTTTGCGGCGTCTTGGGCGGCTGAGAAATTTTCTTCCGTTAAGCTTCTATCACTGAAGTAGCGCTCAAGCCACGTGACACAACCCATTTCAAGGCTGTAGAGTTGCTCTGCTTTTGCGCCAGTTCCTGTGACAAGCTCGGTACTTCCCCCACCAATATCCACCACCAAGCGTTGGTCGGGGCCACCTGTCGTATGTGCAACGCCTTGGTAAATTAAGCGAGCTTCTTCTTCCCCTTGAATAACTTTAACGGGGTTTCCTAGGATTTTACTGGCTTTTTCGATGAAAATGTCAGCATTTTTTGCTAAACGCAGTGTTGCAGTTGCGACAACACGAATTTGTGTACTCGGGATATCTTGTAGATGTTCCGAAAAAAGTCGCAAGCATTGCCAACCACGTTCCATTGCTTGCTCAGAAAGGAGGTTATTTTTATCTAACCCCGCAGCAAGGCGAACTTTTCGCTTAACCCTAGAAATAACCTGTATGCTGCCAGCTGTTTCACGTACAACAAGCATGTGAAAGCTGTTTGAGCCTAAATCGATAGCAGCATAGAGAGAAGAAGATTTCAGCATAGCGTTTTTACTCAGCCTGGACGTTTATGGTTATTACGCGGACCATTGTGGCGACGCGGTGCATTTGAATTGCGACGCTGGCCTCCAGGGCGTGGGCGATGACGGCGTTTAGGTGCAGGTAAGTCACTCAATAACGCATCGCTGTTATATTTACTCACTGGGATCGAATGTTGAATGTACTCTTCGATAGCAGGCAAGTTAAGCGCATATTCTTCACAAGCCAGACTAATTGAGTTACCACTTTCCCCAGCACGGCCAGTTCGGCCAATACGGTGAACGTAATCTTCACAGTCGTCAGGTAAATCATAGTTAAAGACGTGAGTCACAGATGGAATGTGTAATCCACGTGCTGCAACGTCAGTCGCGACTAAAATATCCAGTTGGCCTTGTGTGAATTGCTCTAAAATACGTAAACGTTTTTTCTGTGCAACATCACCCGTTAATAAGCCAACACGGTGACCATCGGCCGCTAAATGCGCCCAAATATCATCACAACGGTGCTTAGTATTAGCAAAAATAATACAGCGCTCAGGCCACTCTTCTTCGAGTAGGGTCTGTAGCAAACGCATTTTTTCTTCGTTAGAAGGGTAAAATAACTCTTCTTTAATACGATGGCCGGTTTTTTGTAGAGGCTCGACTTCAACATATTCAGGGTTATTCATTTGCTCAAAGGCAAGTTCTCTTACGCGATAAGACAACGTTGCGGAGAATAGCAGGTTCAGTCTGTCCGAAGCCCCTGGCATACGACGGAATAACCAACGAATATCTTTAATAAAACCAAGGTCGTACATACGGTCAGCTTCATCAAGCACGACGACTTGAATCGCAGCTAAGTCCACATGGCCTTGTTTTGCATAATCAATAAGGCGGCCAGTCGTTCCAATAAGGATGTCGACACCGTTTTGTAACACTTTTAGCTGCTCATCGTAGCCATCACCACCATAAGCGAGACCCATTTTCAGACCTGTGTATTCTGCCAATTCTTTGGCATCAGAGTAGATCTGAACAGCTAATTCACGAGTCGGTGCCATCATTAATGCACGTGGTTGATTCGCTTTTTTCCCTTCAATTGCAGGGTGGGTTAATAGATAATGAAACGTTGACGTTAAGAATGCTAACGTTTTACCTGTACCTGTTTGCGCTTGTCCCGCAACGTCTTTGCCTTCGACAGTGAAAGGCAACGTTGACGCCTGTATTGGCGTGCAATAATTGAAGCCTTTCTTGCTCAGAGCTTCAATGACTTTAGGGTGCAATGCGAAGTCGGAAAACTTCTTTTCTGTCAAGTGTGCTTTACTCATAGTATGTTAGAATATCAGTTAACGGTTGGTTTACGAAAGTGTATCTTTTGAAATAAAGCATACTGCTGCCAATAATGTTACACTAAGTCTGCAAAAAGATGATTCTTTGGAGTACAACATGAGCGACAAAATTATACATATAACTGATGCAAGCTTTGAAACTGCAGTTCTGAAATCAAGTTCACCTGTTCTCGTCGATTTTTGGGCAGCATGGTGTGGTCCTTGTAAAATGATAGCACCTATCCTTGATGAAGTTGCTGAAGAATATACAGGCAAATTGACCATCGCAAAACTGAATATTGATGATAATCCGGCTACCGCCCCAAAATATGGAATTCGTGGTATCCCGACGCTGTTATTATTCAAAAATGGTAGTGTGGCGGCGACTAAAGTTGGCGCATTATCTAAGACGCAACTGAAAGAATTTTTAGACGAAAATCTGTAAGTTATCGTTATATGTGATCTAAAACGTTTAGCGGTGTATCTATTTTATCAAGAGAGCCGCTAGACGTCCTCATCTAAGCATGATAAGTTATCACTATTCCTCGTGTAGCACCCGTATGATTTACCTTGTATTCCATTGCTCTTATCTAATACATCAAGCTAGTTAGTTCAGCATTACCATGATTGTTAATAATCAAAACTGGTGACGCAATGACTTTAAATATGAAAATTGAGAACATAGACATTGAGTTAAGCATCAGCTAGTTCAATATCCGTGTTTCACACGTGTTTTCGTATATGTTAAAGATAGTGCATAAACAGCGGTAATATCATGTAAGCGTGGTTAGATCTTCGGATGTAAAAACGTATCGGGAAAAATTTGCATTCAGTAAAATGTGTTTTTAAATGCGAAACTGAAATGAAATTTGCGATATTGGGATAGATGTTGTCCTAAATGTACAAAAAACTATTGCTAATGTTGTGTGTGTTTCTAATAATATGCTGTACATCATCCAGATGAATCATGGTCATATGTTAAAATAACTTAGCAGTGGCTAGCACAAATTTTTATGCATTGTTGTTGGTCTTTATTGAGTTGGCTACCAACAGGGCAGTTAAGTTAAACTGGCACTTAATAAATTAAGTTGCCGTCAATTAACGTTCATAGTTCGAGAATTACCCCGAGTTAAAGAACCCACCATTATGAATCTTACCGAATTAAAGAATACGCCAGTATCAGAATTGATTACGTTAGGCGAAAACATGGGGCTAGAGAATTTAGCCCGTATGAGAAAGCAGGATATTATTTTCTCCATTTTGAAGCAGCATGCAAAAAGTGGTGAGGATATTTTCGGCGATGGCGTACTGGAAATATTGCAGGATGGATTTGGTTTCCTCCGTTCAGCAGACAGTTCTTACCTCGCAGGTCCTGATGATATCTATGTTTCCCCTAGCCAAATCCGCCGTTTTAACCTACGCACAGGTGACACAATTTCAGGAAAAATTCGTCCTCCTAAAGAAGGTGAACGTTATTTTGCCCTCCTGAAAGTCAACGAAGTTAACTTCGATAAACCTGAAAATGCGCGTAGTAAAATCCTGTTCGAAAACTTAACCCCATTACATGCAAATAGTCGTCTGCGTATGGAACGTGGTAACGGTTCAACAGAAGATTTAACTGCACGTGTACTGGATTTAGCTGCACCGATTGGCCGTGGCCAACGTGGGTTGATTGTTGCTCCGCCAAAAGCGGGTAAAACCATGTTACTGCAAAATATCGCGGCTAATATTGCACACAACTACCCTGATTGCGTTCTGATGGTTCTGCTGATTGATGAGCGTCCTGAAGAGGTAACGGAAATGCAGCGTTTAGTTAAAGGTGAAGTAATTGCTTCTACCTTTGATGAGCCAGCTGCGCGTCACGTTCAAGTTGCTGAAATGGTTATCGAGAAAGCTAAACGTCTGGTTGAACATAAAAAAGACGTTATTATTTTACTCGATTCCATAACGCGTCTTGCTCGTGCGTATAACACCGTTGTTCCTTCATCCGGTAAAGTATTAACCGGTGGTGTGGATGCAAACGCATTACATCGTCCAAAACGTTTCTTCGGAGCCGCACGTAATGTTGAAGAGGGCGGAAGCCTGACAATCATTGCAACTGCACTGGTTGATACTGGTTCGAAAATGGATGAAGTTATTTACGAGGAGTTTAAAGGTACAGGTAACATGGAATTACACCTTTCCCGTAAGATTGCGGAAAAACGTGTCTTCCCTGCGATTGATTACAATCGCTCTGGTACTCGTAAAGAAGAACTTCTGACTTCTCAAGACGAGCTGCAAAAAATGTGGATCCTGCGTAAAATTATTCACCCAATGGGTGAAATTGATGCAATGGAATTCTTCATTAGCAAGTTAGCCATGACGAAAACGAATGAAGAGTTTTTTGACCTCATGAAGCGAGCTTAAGTTGATTGAGCTTTGAGCTTTAAAAAGGCGCCTAAATGGCGCCTTTTTTATGTTTAGTGCATGACATAATGAATTTAGATTTAAGCGCATGAAATAATTTTATTTTTTTTAATGCTTCGCTTGTATAGAGAAAGAGTGTGGTTCAATGATTTGATTTTAATAACCATATTCTTTGATAACTAGAGTTTATATTTAGAGAAAGGAATATCTACAACCAATATTGTTAGTTGTATTTTATTAACTTATATAATGTTTATCGAGTTTTTTTGAGTGAAACTAGTTAACTGATTTTTTTAGAAAAATGCATTGGATGAAAATGAAGCAATTGATTAACACTATTTCAGTGTATTGCTTTTATGGCATGCATCTTGCAGCTATAAAGTATAAACTGAGGGGGTTTCATTATTAAATAGCCAACACGAATAATGAGTGATTTTTAATAATGTTACAATAATCTCTTTATGAATGTAGATTCGTCTTATAGTAGATTTTATCACTGAGATGATAATGCAGTAGCGATTGCTTTTTTATCGGCACTCGCCAATAAAAGTTTAGTATTGAAAGTTAAATAAAAATATTAAGAGAGTCGAACAGTGGACACCATACACTTTGTAACCAACCTCTTCTACGTTTTCTTATTTTCGTTAGTTTTTATCTTTTTTGCCCGTATCGTTGCGATAAAAATCGGGTTAGTGGATAAACCTAATTTCAGAAAGAAACACGTAGGGCTTATCCCTCTTGTTGGGGGAATATCCGTTTTCTTTGGGATCTGTTTTGCATTTTATATCACGGAGGAATACATTCCTCACAAGTGGTTGTATATCTCGTGTGCTGGGTTATTAGTCTTTATTGGTGCACTGGATGACAGATTTGATATTAGCGTGAAGTTAAGAGCCGGAGTTCAGGCTATTGTTGCCGTTGTGATGATGACTGCTGCTGGCCTTAAATTAGAATCGTTAGGTCATGCTTTTGGGCCATGGGAGTTAGTGTTAGGGCCATTTGGTTATATTGTGACCTTATTTGCTGTCTGGGCTGCAATCAATGCCTTTAATATGGTTGATGGTATTGATGGATTACTTGGCGGGCTATCCTCTGTTTCCTTTGGCGCATTAGGGTTTTTACTGTATCACAATGGTAACTATGCGTTAGCATTTTGGTGTTTTGCTTTCATTGCAGCTATTCTTCCTTATATCCTTTTAAATCTCGGTGTATTAGGTCGTCGGTTTAAAGTTTTTATGGGGGATGCAGGAAGTACATTAATCGGCTTCACCATTATCTGGATTTTGGTTGCTTCGACGCAAGAAGAAGTCCATCCAATCAACCCTGTTACCGCGTTGTGGATTATTGCTATTCCACTCATGGACATGGTGGCGATAATGTACCGTCGAATTCGTAAAGGAATGAGCCCATTTTCACCTGACCGTCAGCATATTCACCATTTAATCATGCGTTCTGGCTTTACACCGAAAGGGGCGTTTGTACTGATTACATTGTCAGCTGCATTTTTGGCATGTATTGGTATTATCGGTGAACGCTTAACATTTGTGCCTGAATGGGTCATGTTGGCATTATTTTTGCTTGTATTTATGATGTATGGTTATTGCATCAAACGAGCTTGGAAAGTCGCCCGTTTTATTAAACGAGTTAGACGTAAAGCGCGCCGAGGTGCAGTACGGTAACGAAAAAAACGAAAATAGAGGTTCTGTGCAGTGAATAACTCAGAAACACAACCGAGTCAGCATCAAACGCCAATAGAGCCGGAATTGGATATCCGTGGTTTATGTCGCTCCTTGTGGCAAGGCAAAATTTGGATCGTTGCATTTGCAGTTATTTTTGCTGCAATTGCGTTGGGAGCATCCTATTTTATGCAGCCAAAATGGAGTGCGACGGCGATTACGGATTTACCTACCGTGAATAATCTGGGAAGTTATTATTCTCAGCAACAGTTTCTGCGCAACCTCGATTCCCGTATTAACAGTACGGGTCAAGAAGGGCAATTGCCAACCATTGCGAAAGAAGCTTACCAAGAGTTTACTAAGCAACTCGGCTCTTACGATACTCGCCGTCAGTTCTGGCTGAGCACAGATTATTACAAACAACGGTTAGAAAATGATCCGAAAGCGGATGCGGCGCTGTTGGATGAACTTATTAATGATATCGAGTTCACGCCTGCCGATGAAGTGAAAAACCTAACCGACAGTATTAAGTTAGTGGCTGAAACATCAACAGATGCGAATCAGTTGTTACGTCAATACACGCAATTTGCGAATCAACGTGCAACTGCAAATCTGAATGATGAAATTAAAGGCACTTGGGCAACCAAAATGCAATCCATGAAAGCGTTAGTTAAGCGTGAAGATATGGTGGCAACTGCTGCTTATGAAAGACGTTTAAATGCGCTGGAACAAGCACTCAAAGTTGCTGAAAAACAAGGTATTGTACGCAATCAAAGTGCGACACCTGTAGATGAAATTCCAGATTCTAAAATGTTTATGTTAGGTGCTCCGTTATTGCAAGCACAAATTGAAACATTAAAAGCAACGGGTCCTGATCATGACTCCGATTATGATCAAAACATCGCGATGTTATCAACATTAAGTGTTGGGCCTACTCTCCAAGATAATTTTCAAGCGTACCGCTACTTGCGCACGCCTGAAGATCCAGTCAAACGCGATAGCCCACGTCGAGCCTTTATGATGGTTCTATGGGGGGCTATAGGCTTGTTAGTTGGTGCCGGAGTGGTACTTTCTCGCCGTCGCCCATCTTGATTTTGGGATAAGCCACTGACACATTCGTCAGTGGCTTGATAAAGTCATTAAGATTAAATAAGCAGCACACTGCATAAGATAAATATAAGAGAGTCACTGTGAAAGTATTGACTGTATTCGGCACACGACCAGAAGCCATCAAAATGGCACCGTTGGTTCATGCATTGGCGAATGATGCAGATTTTGAAGCAAAAGTTTGTGTCACTGCACAGCATCGTGAAATGCTCGATCAAGTACTGAAACTGTTTGAGATCACTCCAGATTACGATCTCAATATTATGAAGCCAGGGCAAGATTTAACCGATATTACTTGTCGTATCCTCGAAGGTCTGAAAAGTGTTTTTGCTGATTTTCAGCCTGATGTTGTGCTTGTTCATGGGGACACCGCAACGACCATGGCAACGAGTCTAGCTGCGTTTTACCATCGTATTCCTGTTGGGCACGTTGAAGCCGGGTTGCGTACGGGAAACCTGTATTCCCCATGGCCTGAAGAAGCCAACCGCAAAATTGCAGGGCACTTAGCGATGTATCACTTCGCGCCAACGGAAAATTCACGCCAAAACCTGTTAAAAGAGTCAATTCCAGACAGTCATATATTTGTGACAGGCAACAGCGTGATTGACGCGTTGTTATGGGTACGAGACAAAGTCATGAGCGACCAGCACATGATGGAAAAATTGGGTGCAAACTACCCATTTATTGACCCTAATAAGAAAATGATTTTAGTTACAGGCCATCGCCGCGAAAGCTTTGGTGGTGGTTTTGAGCGTATTTGCCACGCATTGGCGGAAATTGCACAGGCACACCCAGATGTACAAGTGGTTTACCCTGTGCACTTGAACCCGAATGTCAGTGAGCCTGTAAAGCGTATTTTACATGATATCGATAATATTATTTTAATTAGCCCTCAAGAATACCTTCCATTTGTCTACTTAATGAATCATGCCTATTTGATTCTGACAGATTCCGGGGGCATTCAAGAGGAAGCCCCTTCTCTTGGCAAGCCTGTTCTGGTAATGAGAGATACCACAGAGCGACCTGAAGCGGTTGACGCGGGTACAGTTCGCTTAGTAGGAACAGATACACAAAAAATTGTTAATGAAGTTAATCGGTTACTGACAGATGATGCGGAATATCATGAAATGAGCCGCGCACATAACCCGTATGGGGATGGTCATGCTTGTCAGCGTATTCTTACAGCATTAAAAAGTAATCAGGTGAAATTATGAGTTTTGAAACTATTTCTGTTATTGGCCTTGGTTATATCGGTTTACCAACAGCAGCAGCCTTTGCATCACGTAAAAAACAGGTTGTCGGTGTAGATGTTAACCAACATGCGGTGGATACCATTAATCAGGGGAAAATCCACATTGTGGAACCTGAACTTGATATCGTGGTGAAAAAAGCCGTTGAAGAAGGTCACTTGAAAGCTTTTACAAAGCCACAGTCAGCCGATGCTTATTTGATTGCTGTTCCTACACCATTTAAAGGTGATCACGAACCCGATTTAGCCTATGTTCGTTCTGCGGCAGAGTCGATTGCGCCTGTGCTGAAAAAAGGGGACTTAGTCATTCTTGAGTCTACTTCTCCAGTGGGTACGACGGAGCAAATGTCACAGTGGATGGCCGAAGCGCGCCCTGATTTAACATTCCCACATCAAGCAGGCGAAGATGCAGACATCGATGTGGCTTATTGCCCAGAACGTGTACTGCCGGGCCAAGTGATGGTCGAATTAATTAAAAATGACCGTGTAGTTGGCGGTATGACACCAAAATCTTCACTGCGGGCGAGTGAGCTATACAACATTTTCCTTGAAGGTGAATGTGTGATCACCAATTCAAGAACCGCAGAAATGTGCAAATTAACGGAAAACAGCTTCCGCGATGTCAATATTGCATTTGCCAATGAATTGTCATTAATTTGTGCTGAGCAAGATATCAACGTGTGGGAGCTTATCAGCCTTGCAAACCGGCATCCGCGCGTGAATATTTTACAACCAGGTCCAGGCGTTGGTGGTCACTGTATCGCGGTTGACCCATGGTTTATTGTTGCTCAAAACCCGAAACAATCACGTTTGATCCACACTGCACGTTTAGTGAATGATGGCAAACCAATTTGGGTGGTTGACCAAGTGAAAGCCGCTGTTGCCGATTGCTTAGTGGAAACGGGCAAAAAAGCCAGTGAAGTGACCATCGCCTGTTTCGGCCTTTCATTTAAACCAAACATTGATGATTTACGTGAAAGCCCAGCAATGCACATCACGAAAATGGTCGCGAATTGGAACCCAGGTAAAACTTACGCCGTTGAGCCACATATCGAAGAATTGCCAACATCATTGAAAGGGATTTCTGAGCTAGTTTCTATTGAAAAAGCTGTCAATGAGGCGGATGTGATCCTGATGTTAGTTGACCACAATGTCTTTAAAGGCATTCAAGGTTCAGCAATACCACAAAAATGGGTTGTGGATACAAAAGGAGTTTGGCGTTGAAACGCATTCTAATCACCGGAGGCGCGGGTTTTATTGGCTCCGCAGTGGTTCGTCATATCATTGAGAATACGAACGACAGTGCGATTGTGGTTGATTGCCTGACTTATGCAGGCAACCTTGAATCCCTTGCGTCTGTTGAGAGCAGTGAACGCTATGCGTTTGAGCAAGTGAACATCTGCGACCGACAAGCACTTGACCGCGTTTTTGCGCAATATCAGCCAGATGCGGTTATGCATCTGGCGGCAGAAAGCCACGTTGACCGCTCTATTGATGGACCCGCTGCCTTCATTGAAACCAACATTGTGGGTACTTACACACTGTTAGAAGCCGCTCGTCACTATTGGTCTGCATTAGATGAAGGGAAAAAAGCCGCATTTCGCTTCCACCATATCTCGACAGACGAAGTGTACGGTGATTTAGATGGCCCAGAAGGTTTCTTTACAGAAACAACGCCTTATGCGCCAAGCAGCCCATACTCTGCCTCTAAAGCATCCAGTGATCACTTGGTGCGTGCGTGGCAAAGAACCTATGGTTTGCCAACCATGATCACCAACTGCTCAAATAACTACGGGCCGTATCATTTTCCTGAGAAATTGATCCCCTTAATTATTTTAAACGCCTTGGCAGGCAAACCACTGCCAGTGTACGGCAAAGGTGAGCAAATTCGCGATTGGCTGTTTGTGGAAGACCATGCACGTGCTTTGCATTTGGTGGCAACAACGGCGCAGGCTGGCACCACTTACAATATTGGTGGGCACAACGAACGCCGCAATATTGACGTTGTTGAAACCATTTGTGAGCTGCTTGAAGAGCTACACCCGCAGAAACCACAAGGTGTGGCACATTACCGCGACTTAATTACCTATGTGAAAGACCGACCGGGTCACGACATGCGCTATGCCATTGATGCGGAAAAAATTGAGCGTGAATTGGGCTGGAAACCCGAAGAAACGTTTGAGTCTGGCATTCGCAAAACGGTCTTATGGTATTTGAATAACGAAACGTGGTGGCGTCGTGTACAAGATGGCTCCTACGCAGGTGAACGCTTAGGCCTTGGCAATTAGGTGAAACCATGAAAGGTATTATTTTAGCAGGGGGATCGGGAACACGTTTGCACCCAATTACCCGCGGTATTTCCAAACAATTGTTGCCTATCTATGATAAGCCAATGATTTATTACCCGCTTTCAGTTTTGATGTTAGCGGGTATTCGCGAAATTTTAATTATTTCGACTCCAGATGATTTACCCATGTTCAAACGCCTATTGGGTGATGGGCATGAGCTTGGTATTGAACTGAGTTATGCAGAGCAACCGTCACCAGATGGCTTAGCCCAAGCCTTTATTATTGGTGAAGAATTTATCAATGGTGATAGCTGCTGTTTAGTCTTAGGGGACAATATCTTCTTTGGCCACTCATTCAGCCCGAAACTGAAATCTGTCGCAGAGCGCACCCAAGGAGCAACGGTATTTGGCTATCAAGTGATGGATCCAGAGCGTTTTGGTGTGGTGGAATTTGACGATAATTTTAAAGCCTTATCCATCGAAGAAAAACCTGTAAAACCGAAATCCAATTGGGCTGTCACAGGGTTATATTTCTATGACTCTCAAGTGGTTGAATTTGCTAAGCAAGTTAAGCCATCTGAACGTGGTGAGTTAGAAATTACCTCTATCAACCAAATGTATTTAGAGCGTGGGCAGTTAAATGTTGAGCTTCTCGGCCGTGGTTTTGCATGGTTGGATACGGGCACTCACGACAGCTTGATTGAAGCGGGTACATTTGTACAAACCGTTGAAAAACGTCAAGGTTTTAAAGTTGCCTGCTTAGAAGAGATTGCATGGCGTAATGGCTGGTTAACGGATGAACAAGTCGCCGAGTCTGCGCAGCACCTAAAAAAAACCGGTTATGGGCAATATTTAGAGGATTTACTCCGTGTCCGTCCGCGCCAGTATTGATGCCTTACAGTGGGAGAGCGACTTTTTTCATCGCTCAACTGCAAAGTTAAATTTTTCGGGGGAAAACCTCGAAACTGTCCTTGCTTATCAAATGGATGCGTACGATATCATCCAAGCCAAGGTTGCTGCGTCTGAAACACAGTTGATTGATGATTTAACCAGTATGGGTTTTTCATTTGTTGAAGGTGAGACGGACTTTGCACTCACTATTGGCACAGAAAATGCTTATCTAAAGGCAGGTTTAACGGCGGCAGATAGCGTTGTTGCAGCACAAGTGGATGACGTCCCTTTGTTACAACAAGCGGCTGCCTCTGTCTTTAGCAATAGCCGCTTTCGTGCTCCTTGGTATCGTGAAGGGGATAGCGGGCGGTTTTACGCTTTGTGGATAGAAAAAGCCGTGCTAGGTACGTTTGACCATACTTGCTTGTTAGTCAAAGACGCCTCAGGCGGCATTTTAGGCTTTGTGAGTTTGCGCCATATTGACGATGATACTGCACGCATCGGGTTATTAGCGAAAATGCCTGAAGCGCAAGGGCGAGGTATTGGTCGCAAGTTGATGTCTGCGGCGTTCGACTGGTGTGTGCAACACCAAAAAAGACAGTTAAATGTTGCCACCCAAATCAGTAATGTTGCGGCATTAAATCTTTATTCACGTAGCGGTGCGGCAATTGCCAGTACCGCCTATTGGTTATACAGGGGACAACATGATTCCATTTAATAAACCACCCGTTGTAGGTACTGAATTAGAGTATATGAGACAAGCCATGGAAAGTGGCAAACTGTGTGGTGATGGTGGCTTCACTAAACGTTGTGAAGAGTGGATGGAAAAACGTTTTAACTGCCCGAAAGTGCAGTTGACGCCATCTTGCACGGCGTCATTAGAAATGGCGGCGATCCTGATTGATATTAAGCCTGGCGATGAAGTGATCATGCCAAGCTTTACCTTTGTATCAACCTCAAACGCATTTGTTCTGCGCGGTGCAAAAATTGTTTTTGTGGATATCCGCCCAGACACCATGAACATTGATGAAACCAAAATTGAAGCGGCGATCACCGAACGTACGCGTGCGATTGTACCCGTTCACTACGCAGGTGTTGCGTGTGAAATGGACACCATCATGGGTATTGCCAAAAAGCATGATTTATTCGTTATTGAAGATGCGGCGCAAGGCGTGATGTCAACCTACAAAGGCAAGGCGTTAGGAACAATTGGGCACATTGGTTGTTACAGTTTCCATGAAACCAAAAACTACTCTTCCGGTGGGGAAGGTGGTGCGACCTTAATCAACGATAAAGACTTAATCAGCCGCGCTGAAGTCATTCGTGAAAAAGGCACAAACCGTAGCCAATTCTTCCGTGGGCAAGTGGATAAATATACGTGGCGTGACATTGGCTCCAGCTATCTGTTATCTGACTTACAAGCGGCATATCTGTGGGCTCAACTGGAAGAAGCAGACAAAATTAACGAGCGTCGTTTATTGCTGTGGAAGCGTTACTACGAAGCATTGCAACCGCTGGTGGATGCAGGCCGTTTAGTGTTAGCCACTGTGCCTGAAGGTCTGGTTCACAACGCCCATATGTTCTACATCAAATTGAAAGATGTGGAAGAGCGCACTGCATTCAATGAGTTTATGAAGTCTCACGGCGTGTTAACGGTGTTCCACTACGTTGCACTGCATACAAGCCCAGCAGGACTTGAGTTTGGTCGCTTCCAGGGTGAAGACAAATACACCACCAAAGAAAGTGACCGTCTGGTGCGTTTGCCGATGTTCTACAACATGACGGATGCCGAACAGCAAACCGTTATCGAGCACATTAAGGCGTTCTTTGCCTAATGTCGTTAGCTAAAGCCTCTGTTTGGACAGCTGGGTCTACCCTGATTAAAATCGGGGCAGGCCTACTTATCGTTAAATTACTGGCAATTGCATTTGGCCCGAGTGGCGTAGGGTTGGCGGGGAATTTCCGCCAATTGATTACTGTTCTTGGTGTGTTGTCAGGTGCGGGGATTTTCAATGGTGTCACAAAATATGTGGCAGAGCACCATCAAGACCCGGTCAAGCTTCGTGCCGTTTTAGGGACGTCATCAACGCTAATTCTCAGCTTTTCAACGTTATTAGCCGTTATTTTCTTACTATTTAGTGGCGCTATCAGTCAGGTATTATTTGATAGCTCTGATTATGCCTCTGTGATTTATGCCGTGGCATTTATTCAGATGGGGATTGCATACGCAAACTACTTCTTAGCCATCTTAAAAGGTTATAGAGACGCATCAGGCAATGCTCAAGCTATCATTTTTGGGAGCTTAGTGGGTGTTGTTGCCTATTATTTGTGCTATACCTTGGGGGGATATGAAGGCGCGCTTGCGGGCTTAGCCCTTGTGCCAGCCTTAGTTGTCTTACCCGCAGGTTTGATGATTATTCGCCGCAAACAATTTGCACTGTCAATGCTGAAACCCGCTTGGGATAAAGCCATTGCAACGCATTTGGGTAAGTTTACCATCATGGCGTTGTTAACGTCGGTGACATTACCTGTCGCTTATATCATGATGCGAAATCTATTAGCAGAGCGTTATAGCTGGGACGATGTAGGGTTATGGGCTGGAGTGAGCACGATTTCAGATGCTTACTTGCAGTTTATTACTGCGTCATTTTCGGTGTATTTATTGCCGACACTTTCCCGCTTACAGCATAAAAGCGAAATTTCATCTGAAATCATTAAAGCCTTAAAATTTGTCTTACCCGCTGTTGCTGTTGCCAGTTTTATGGTGTGGCTCCTGCGTGATTTTGCTATTTGGCTGCTATTTTCTGAAAAATTTACAGGAATGCGCGACTTATTTGCTTGGCAGCTTGTGGGTGACGTACTGAAAGTTGGTGCATATGTGTTTGGTTATTTGGTAATAGCCAAAGCTGCATTACGTTTTTATGTCCTAACCGAATTGAGTCAATTTGTGTTGCTGATGGGCTTTGCTCACTGGCTTATCCCTGAGCATGGCGCGGTTGGTGCGACACAGGCCTATATGGCCACTTATATCGTATACTTTACTTTATGTTGTTGCGTATTTTTGATTTACCGTAGGCGAGCATGACAACCTTAATACATGTACTGGGATCGAATCTCCCACATCATAACCAGACGGTTTTAACGTTTTTTAATGACGTTATTAGCCAAGAGATGGCACCGTCACAAAAACCGCATTTTATGGTCGTAAGCGATGATGCGGGGCTTGCTGACGCTTATCCACAGCTCGAAATTGACGTTTTTGCAAATAAAAAATCCATCGCAAACGGTGTGATAAAGCGGGCGAAAGCAGATCGCCGCACTCGTTTCTTCTTCCATGGGCAATTTAATGCACCAATTTGGCTGGCACTGTTATTTGGCCAAATCAAGACTCACCAGTTTTGGTGGCATATTTGGGGTGCAGACCTGTATGAAGAATCTAGTTCACTGAAATTCAAACTGTTTTATGTTTTGCGTCGTTTGGCGCAAAAAAAAGTGGGGCATGTTTGTGCGACACGGGGCGATTTATGTTATTTCCACCAGTCGAACCCTAAAGTGCCTGCTTCAGTGCTGTATTTCCCGACACGGATGGATCCCGCTTTAACGGTGAGCGAACGTAAGCCACGTGAAGGCGAGCAACTGACTATCCTGCTCGGTAACTCGGGTGACCGTTCTAATCGCCATGTAGAGGCTCTGGGAGCGATTAAACAGCAGTTTGGTGACAAGGCCCGTGTGATTATCCCAATGGGATACCCAGCGAACAACCACGTTTATATTCAACAAGTGGAAGGCGCGGCAAGTAGCACATTTTCAGCGGGTCAGGTCGAGATACTCAAAGAGCGTATGGCATTCAGCGATTACCTTAACTTGTTGAAAACCTGCGATCTGGGTTATTTCATTTTTAATCGCCAGCAAGGGGTTGGTACCGTTTGCTTATTGATTCAATTCGGTATTCCGTTTGTGATCAGTCGTCAAAATACGTTTTGGCAGGATTTAACGGCGCAAAATGTGCCCGTATTTTTCTATGGTGATGAATTAACGACCTCGCTGGTGGATGAAGCACAGCGCCAAATGACGTTGTTGGATAAAGCCAATATTGAATTTTTTGCTCCAAACTTTACTGAGGGTTGGAAAGCTATCCTCAGTGTTGCGGAGGGGCGAGCATGACGCTAATGGAGTTAGGTGGCTTAGCGCTGGTCTACCTGATATCAATTATCTTTATCGGCACCTTGCTGTATAAAGAGTTTTTACGTGTTCGTTTTAACTTCAACATTTTCTTTTCAATGTTGTATTTATTGACGTTTTATTTCGGTTTCCCGTTAACCTGTGCCTTAGTGTTCCAGTTTGATGTGGCAGTCGTGACAGCGGATTACCTTTTGTATGCGCAGCTTGCGGCGACCAGTTTTTATGCCATCTATTATGTAGCCTATAAAACGCGTCTGTCGCGCAGAGTAGATACTTCACGGCGTGCGCTGTTTAGCATGAATAAAGTCGAAACCAACCTCACTTGCATGTTATTAATCGCTATTGCGGTAGTGACGGTGGGTATCTTCTTTATGCAGAACGGTTTTTTACTGTTTAAGTTGAAATCCTACAGCCAAATTTTCTCCAGCCAAGTTTCAGGGGTTGCATTGAAGCGGTTTTTCTACTTCTTCATCCCTGCCATGTTGATTGTCTATTTTCTGCGACCAACGCAAAAACGCTGGATTTTCTTCCTTATCAGCACCGTCGCTTTTGGCTTTTTAACCTACGTTATCGTGGGCGGAACACGAGCGAATATCATCATCGCTTTCGCATTATTTTTATTTATCGGCATCGTCAGAGGCTGGATCACACTCTGGATGCTGGGTGCGGCAGGCGTCGCCAGTATTGTCGGGATGTTCTGGTTGGCATTAAAACGTTATGGGCTGGATGTAAGCGGCTCTGAAGCGTATTACACCTTCTTGTACCTGACCCGAGATACGTTCTCACCATGGGAAAACCTTGCCTTATTACTCAGTCATTATGATGAGATGGATTTCCAAGGACTTGCGCCGATCATTCGCGACTTCTATGTATTTATTCCATCGTGGGTGTGGCCAGAGCGGCCAGATACCGTGCTGAACTCAGCGAACTATTTTACTTGGGAAGTGTTGAATAACCATTCTGGGTTAGCCATTTCACCGACCTTGATTGGCTCATTAGTGGTGATGGGTGGGGTGATTTTCATTCCACTTGGTGCAATCGCAGTGGGCTTGATTATTAAATGGTTTGACTGGATTTATGGCATGAGCTTGCAAGAGCCAAACCGCTATAAAGCCGCAATTATGCAGGCATTTTGTTTCGGTGCGATTTTCAACATTATTGTATTAGCGCGTGAAGGCGTCGATTCTTTTGTCTCGCGGGTGGTTTTTTTCTGTTTAATTTTCGGGTTATGCCTGATTTTGGCAAAACTCCTGTATTGGTTATTTGAAAGTGCGGGGCTTATCCGCGCAAAAACGGCTTCTTTCTTGAGAAGCCAACAACGTGAAAGTCGTTAAGGAAGCATCATGGAACCGTCATCAACTCAATCTTCATCTGTTCCTCAGTATTCGATTCGTGGACATAATATTTGGGGCTTCAAAGACATGGCCCACTTTTTGGATTATTTGTTTGCAGATGGTGAGACCAAAACGGGGACTTTAGTCGCAATTAATGCGGAAAAAGTGATGATTGCGGAAAAAGACGCCGCACTAAATACCTTATTAGGCCAAGCTGAATATCTGTATGCCGATGGGATCAGCATTGTGCGTGCGATCCGCCGTAAATACCCAAAAGCTCAGGTTTCCCGCGTTGCAGGCGCAGATTTATGGGAAGGGCTGATGGAAAGAGCAGGGCGTGAAGGTACACCTGTATTTTTGGTCGGTGGTAAGCCTGAAATCCTCGAACAAACCGAAAGTAAACTGCGCGCTCAATGGAATGTGAACATTGTTGGCTCGCAAAATGGCTATTTTACCGCAGAAGACCGTGGTGCTTTATTTGAACGCATTCATGCAAGCGGCGCCAAAATTGTCACGGTTGCAATGGGGTCACCAAAACAAGAACTTTTTATGCGTGATTGCCGTGTTGTTCACCCAGACGCGCTGTATATGGGCGTTGGCGGGACTTATGATGTCTTTACAGGCCATGTGAAGCGCGCCCCAAAAGCGTGGCAAAACTTAGGTTTAGAATGGCTGTATCGCTTGTTATCTCAACCTTCGCGTATTACTCGTCAGTTTAAATTACTGAAATTTTTAGGCTATTACTACGGTGGTAAGCTATAAGTTTGCTTCCAAGCAATGGCTGACGAATAAAGCGGGATAAAAGTTAACTTTTCCCGCTTTATTTATATTTATTTATCACGTTTATTTCCCCTCCATACCGATTGCAGAGTCATTCTTCTGTGTATTCGCTGGTCTCTTTCCTCAAATATTTCTATAATTCATCAAAAATAAATGTAGATCATAGTTTTTATCTCTAATTTGGGTCTATGACATGCTTTTCAGTCGATGAGTCGGCTGTTTTTAATAAATTACAGTGGTTATGACTAATTTCGTTCCAATTCACGCTGTGATTTAACGATAATAATTGATGACAGGGGTATTTATGGGGAATCCACAACAGGGACTTCAGCGCGGGTTAGAAGCTCGACATATTGAGCTTATTGCGCTAGGTGGAACAATTGGTGTTGGGCTATTTATGGGCTCAGCCAGTACGTTAAAATGGGCAGGGCCTTCCGTGCTGCTGGCGTACATTATTGCCGGTATTTTTGTGTTCTTCATCATGCGCTCCATGGGGGAGATGCTGTTTCTTGAGCCTGTCACGGGTTCGTTTGCCTCTTTCGGTTATAAGTACCTGAGTCCATTTTGGGGATGCCTCACCGCGTGGGGTTATTGGTTTATGTGGGTGGCGGTTGGGATCTCCGAAATTACCGCCATCGGTGTTTACGCTGAATATTGGTTCCCAGATGTGCCTCAGTGGGTATTTGCCATTGTCGCAGTAGTTTTAGTCGCATTGGCCAACCTTGCTGCCGTTCGCTTGTATGGTGAGTTAGAGTTTTGGTTTGCGATGATTAAAGTTACCACGATTGTGGTCATGATCCTGATTGGCTTGGGGTTAATCTTTTTCGGCCTTGGAAATAACTTTGAGCCGATTGGCCTAGGTAACCTGACGGAACATGGCGGCTTCTTTGCGGGGGGCTGGAAAGGCTTCTTATTTGCGCTGTGTATCGTTGTGGCTTCCTACCAAGGTGTTGAGTTAGTTGGGATCACGGCTGGTGAAGCGAAAAATCCGCAAGTGACGCTGAAAAAAGCTATTAATAACATTTTATGGCGCATTTTGATTTTCTACGTAGGTGCGATTTTTATTGTTGTAACCTTATTTCCATGGACTGAAGTCGGGCAGCAAGGGAGCCCGTTTGTGTTAACTTTTGCGAAAGTGGGGATTGTGTCTGCGGCAGCTGTGATCAACTTTGTGGTGCTCACAGCGGCGCTGTCTGGGTGTAATAGTGGCATGTACAGTGGTGGCCGCATGTTGTACGCGTTAGCGCAAAATAAGCAGCTACCGAGTGGGTTACTGAAACTCACGAAAAATGGCGTTCCGGCACGCTGTGTTGGTTTTACGATATTGTGCCTTGTTGCGGGCTCTAGCTTGAATTACATCATCCCGAATCCTGAAAAAGTGTTTGTATACGTGTACAGTGCAAGCGTCTTACCAGGGATGGTGCCATGGTTAGTTTTGCTCACCAGTCAAATTCGTTTTCGCCAGCAAAATAAAGAAAAACTCGTCGGGCATCCATTTAAGTCAATTTTATTTCCATGGGTCAACTACGCCACGTTACTCTTTTTGGCCTGTGTCTTAGTCGGAATGGCGATAAACCCAGATACGCGGATGTCATTAATTGTCGGCGCACTCTTTTTAGGAGCGGTTTCTTTGCTTTATTTTCTAATTCAGGCGTTAAACGGCCACAGTAAAAAAGCCTAGGGAAGATATTTTCTCGGCAATTTTATGGGCGGCGCGCGAAAAAGAGGGCAAAAATGCTCTCTTTCTCGACGAAATGGATAAAAGGCAAGCAATCGATATTTTTATTTCAAAAAGGACTAGACAGCGGGTAGATAAATCCGTACTATCCTCTCCCGCAACGGCGTTAAGCGCCCGTAGCTCAGCTGGATAGAGCGCTGCCCTCCGGAGGCAGAGGTCTCAGGTTCGAATCCTGTCGGGCGCACCAGTTTTAGCGCGTCGCTACGGTTGGCAAAATGACGTTGTATGTAGTATGATAGCAACGCTTTGAAAAAAGTGAAGTTATGGTGGCTATAGCTCAGTTGGTAGAGCCCTGGATTGTGATTCCAGTTGTCGTGGGTTCGAGTCCCATTAGCCACCCCATTTTTTTTGTGACATTGCGAGGGTGGCGGAATTGGTAGACGCGCTAGCTTCAGGTGTTAGTGTCCTATGGACGTGGGGGTTCAAGTCCCCCCTTTCGCACCACGAAAAAAATTGATGTGAAGCAGTACATTTCGGCGAGTAGCGCAGCTTGGTAGCGCAACTGGTTTGGGACCAGTGGGTCGGAGGTTCGAATCCTCTCTCGCCGACCAATTTAAAGAACCCCGCTTAATAGCGGGGTTTTTGCATTCTAGCGGTATTGAATTTTTTATACTCACCACTGAGCTGGCCAATTAACTCTCTTTTAAATACCCTCTTTTTCTCTCTTTTTTGTTTGTTCTTTCTATTTAATTGCCTATATCAAATGCTAGTCTTTAACATGTTGTTTTTTATATAAAAAAACTAGTGTCGTGGTTTTTATACAAACCCATATTTCAATGTCTCCAAAAAGAGACATTTTACTCATTGATTTATAAAGATAAATTTTTAACTGCATTAAGATGTCTCTAAATTGAGACAAGAACATCTACCTTAATGAGTACTCATAGCCCATAAAGTGCCGTGAGTGCAGTGGAGAAATTGAGTAGATACAAAATAACGTGCAAAACCGAGGTGATACGGAATAATTAGGAAGATAATGGAAAAAATAGGATGATAGAAAAAGTTGGCACGCATCATGCATTATTAAATATGTAGATGCTCATCTCACTTCTTATGATAGCAATGCTTCATAAACCCAGAGATGACGCAAAGCCGATTATCGGTGCCTATTGTCCAACTTAGATGATCAAGAGCTCATCCTCTTACCATCAACGAACGGGCGAAACGTTGAGTGAGGCACCATCCGTCTGTAGACCTGATTGTATTTTACACCTGCCTAGTGCAGGTGTTTTTTTTTGCATTTTTTATAGCATAGCCCCTTATCGATGTGGATAAGAGGCAAAAATCAAATAGGAAGACTAATTTTTACCTTTGCTAAACCATTTACTGATCCAGCGGGTAATGTAGGTATAGCAAAGAATAATGAACGTAATGATGAAAATATCTTTACTGAGGTCTTCAGTATTAAAGCCAATGATCATAATAAAAACAAAAGGTGATAAAACTAACAGTAGTAGGTCAAAAAAGATTTGTAAACGGTTTGGTGTCGCGATAATCCAGCGCCAAATAGCTTTAACTACATTCATATAAATTTCCTAAATTCATTCAAAGCAAAAATGCATATAGTGTTTTATACACTATGTATTTGTTTTATGACATAGCTGTACCTGTTTTGTTTACAATGAATTTATTGTGTTTTTTAGGGGCGTTTATTTTTTCACGCGCTATACCGACAATAATACTTTCTTTGTCGTTTTTGGATATTGATGAGATAACAAAGCGGGGCAGAATGCTATTTTTTTGTGTCTTTATCGGGTGTTATAGATGAGAAATAAAAACGCCACTTTTTACAGTCGCGTTTTTATTGAGTGCAAATATTCGAAAATACTTAAGTGCGTTCTTGCTTCAATGAATGCGTTAAGGCTTCTTGACGAACCTTAGCGGCTTCATTTGGTTTATGCAGCTTATCGTAAGTATCTGCGAGCCATGAAGCATCTTGAACATCAAAGCGCTGTGCTAACGCAGCTTTAAAGTAAGACTCTGCTTTTTCCCACTGAGCATTCTGTAACGATAAAACACCTAATGTACTGTTTAATAAAGGTGTGGCACCATTTTGTTTTTGCAGATGCAGTAATGTTTTTTCGATAGCTTCAGGGTGATCGCTGTTAATTTTTGGTACTAGCAGCAGTAAGCGCTCATCATATTGTTGCTTTAATCCATCAATAATCATTTTTTCTGCGCTTTTGGTATCACCACACTCAATCAAGTGCTCAGCTAAGAAGGCTTGAAGTGCGGTTTCATGGCGAACACGACGAGGTTGTGATTTCCACCAATCTTTCAGGCCATCACTTCCACCTTCAGCCATGCATTGGTTCATTAACCCTTTGTAAGCTTTCAGCTTTAATGCATCGAGTTCGTCTTCATTATGAAACTGAATTTTTGCCATCACTGGGAGTAATTCGATCAATGCTTGGTACGCGCCCGAACGTAGGTAAGCTTGTTCAGCAAGACGTAAAACTTCGGGGTGTCTTGGGGCTTTATCAATCAGTTTATCGATACCATTACGAGCGGCATGGACTTCACCTTCAGCAAGCTGAATACGCACACGGCAAATATCGACAGGGAGTTGGTCGCTCCCCGCAGCTTCAGCAGCACGGTCTAAATACTGGTGGGTACGGAACTCATCACCACGTTGTTGTGCAGCTTCAGCGGCCATCAAATAGTTAATCACTGGCTGTTGAGAGAAATCGGCATGCTTACTCATCAGCTTTTCAACTTGCTCAAAGTCGCCTTCAGCTAATTTCAGCAACGCTTTTTGGGTTTGAGTGTGGGCTTTATGGTATTTTCGACCACTCACCCATCCTTTCGTGCGCGAAGTGGTACTCATAAAACGGCGATAGCACCAACCAAGGAATAGCAGCACAAATTGCAGCAGGATGAAACCTAAAACGAGGCTAGTGACACTGGTGGTAATGTCATAATTATCTGTACGGATAAAGACATAACCTTGGTGACCCGCCAATAGTGGGCCTAAGATCACTCCCGCAATCAGAACCAGAAAGAGGATTAATACCTTAATCATCATTACCCCCTATTGCCAGCAGGCTCTGCGGATTCAAAAGGGTGTTCTGTATCCGGCGTTTGTGCATCAGTAGCAGGAACGGCATCTTTTGCGGCTTTTGTTGCGTCTTTTACTGCCTCAGCGGCGGCATCAACTGCACCATCAGTGGATTTGTCAGTTTCAGTCTGTGAAAGCAAGCTGCGAACGCGCGTTTGCATCAATTTTTCGAGCTTTTCTTGACTTTCGAGAGCATCAGGCATTTCAACATCAATCGGTTGATTGATTAGCTCATCAATGGTCGCTAAAAAAGCCTTTGTCGCTGGCGCTTCGGTATCAAAATAGGCTCTCACCCATGTAGAAGCTTGTTCTAATGACTGCTTATACGTTTCTTCTTGATAACGAGGAACCGCTTGGGCGGCAATTAAAAGCTGTGAACGAATATTCTCACGTAAATAAATATCTTGGTTTGGGGCTAATAGTGGAGCTTCTGAACCGTCACGAGCGCGAACGGTAATAAAATCACTCGTGAAGCTTTTCCAGCTGCGTGACAAGTTTTGTTTCCAATCGGAAATATCGTCACTTACATCACTGTTATTATCATCCGCTGCATCACCACTGTTTAAATCGGCGAGGCGCAAGTTATCAACCTCATTACTAAGCTGATTTAACTTTAAGATAATGCCGTCATAGTCAATCTGGTTAATCGCAGCCAGTTTTGCCATGTCATTATTGATGGATTTACGAATATCCAGCAGGCTTGGGTCGTTCATTTCCGCTAAACTGGAGTCTGCACTCTTTAGCAGAACTGCCGCGGTCACAGGGTCATGATCATTCCACAATTTGCGACCGGCCATCTTCACCATGAAGTCGGCTTGGGCGATCAGCCAGCTTTTGACATCGGTACTTGAAAGTGCGGTGACATGAGCTTGCAGCTCTTGCATACGGCGATTTAATTTATCTTCATATTCAACGGCATGATTTTTGATATCTTTGTTGGCAGCAATCAAGGCATCTACACGTTGCCTATCTGAATTTTGCTGATCAATTAAATCACTTAGTTGCTGTTTTAGTTCATTGTTTTCATTAACTAATTTAGCATTACTTTGTTGAGTGAAATAATAGAGGCCACCACCAATGGCGATGATAACCGCAATAGCAATAATCCCGCCTACGAGACCAGAACGTTTTTGTTCCGAGGAAGGTTTAGTTTCGCGGTGAACTGTTGATTTTTCACCTGTTTCTGGCGTCACCGTCTCGGTCGTTTTATCGTGTTCCGTCATAAATTAGCATCCCATATCGGTTGAAATTAATGCTTCAATTAAAGCATTATTATCTGCGCTATTCGCTACACAGACCTTCTGCCATCCACTTTGGCGGGCGAGATCTGCAATCCGTTCACTGACAACCAGCAGGCGGCGGGAAAACCACCATGCTCGATATTCATCGGTGATTAATTCTTCAAGCAAGGCTAACATTTGCCCGCTAGTGATTACGACATCAGTAATCTCGGTTTGCACCCATTTCTGATTGAATTGTATTTTGTCGTAATTTACAGGCAACCTTGCGTAACACTCGCAATAATCAACGTGGGCTCCACGCGAGCGTAATGTGGATGCGAGAAGCTCTCGCCCACCATTTCCCCGCAATAAAAGGGCACGTTTGCCTTCTAAAAATTGGAGCTCAGGAAGGGTAAGAAGCACTTCACTGGTTTCCCCATGGTCAGCCCAATGTGCTGTTTGCCCTGTCGTGTGCTGAAAATACTGCCCAGTAGAACGACCTATTCCATAGTAAGATAACTTATCAGACCAGCTACGTCCCGTTTGTTCAAGCGTTAAATTTGCGTATTCGACTGCATTTTTGGACAAAAGAAAGACCAGATCGTTCGTTTCTAGGGCATCGAGCTGAGTGACCAAAGTATTGAGCTCAGCCCCTGGCCCAATACGAATTAAAGGAGAGGCATAAGCTTGCCCACCTATTGAGGTTATTGCCGCTATCAGCTCTGAGCCTGAAGGTTCAGGGCGTGTGACAAGAACTCTCATGCAGGCGAGTTTCCTTTATACACTTCAGCTAAAATTTCTCTCGCGCCTTGTTCTAATAGCTCTTCAGCTAATGAAACACCCGCTTGGCTGGCCTCTTGTGGGGTGATAAGCCGCTCACCGCGAATAATCACGCTACCGTCTGGTGCACCGACAAGGGCACGTAACCAAATTTTGTCATCTTGCCAAATTGCATAGCTGCCGATAGGAACTTGGCATCCGCCTTCTAAGCGCATATTCATCGCACGCTCTGCAAGTACGCAAGTCGAGGTATCATCATCGTTCAGTGCCGCAAGTAACTCACGGGTTACCGTATCATCTAATCGACATTCAATGCCAACAGCACCTTGCCCAACAGCGGGTAAACATTGTTCAGGCTCAAGTGCAGTACGAATACGCGCTTCAAGCCCTAAGCGTTTTAGACCCGCAACAGCTAGGATAATGGCATCGTATTCGCCGTTATCGAGTTTTGATAAGCGAGTGCCCACATTACCGCGTAAATCACGAATGACTAAATCAGGGCGGAGTTCTCTGAGTTGGCACTGGCGGCGTAAACTTGATGTGCCTACAACACTGCCTGTTGGCAAGGCATCAATATTGTCGTACTGATTAGATACAAAGGCATCACGAGGGTCTTCGCGTTCGCAGATAGTAACTAAACCAAGTCCTTCAGGGAATTCAACGGGCACGTCTTTCATTGAATGAACGGCAATATCCGCACGTCCTTCTAATAACGCAAGCTCCAGCTCTTTAACAAATAACCCTTTTCCACCTACTTTTGCCAGCGGGGTATCAAGAATGATGTCGCCTTTTGTCACCATAGGGACAAGCTCAACCTGTAAACCGGGGTGAAGCAGCTCTAGTTTGTCTTTGACAAAATGCGCCTGCCATAAGGCGAGAGGGCTTTTACGCGTTGCAATGCGTACGATATTTGTTGATGTCATTTTGCTGTTTTCTCTGGCGAAAATTGCCGTGTATTAACCATACAATTGGCATTAGTTTTAACATGTTAAGGATTTTTTTTCCAGTTGGGTACAAAATCACCATCCAGATTATTTGTAACAGATTTATATTTGTGACCATGATGCAGGAAAGTGATTCAAAAGATGATGACCTAAGATAGCAATTGAGTTATTTCTTTAGCTTATCGTGCTATTTACGCCATTGTGAGGGGCGGGATTTGCATAAATTTGTGTTGAAGCGTGCAAGCACAGGCGCCGTGCGTATTGTACTTAATATCTTTTTGAATTGTTATTTTGTTAAACAATTCCTATGAGTGATATTATTCCATTGAAAAACAAGGGATATTCTACCGAGTTAAAAAATAAAAAGCCTTTTTATACAATATGTTGAAAAGCATTTTGTATCAAAAATAAGCGTATAAAATTATGTGATCTACTTTACCCTTTTGCTCCAAGGTGTTAAATTGATCACGTTTCCGACAATTCATTTGAAAACTTTTTTAAATCTATCTCTATCTGTTGGGTGCTGGGAAATTTCCAGATTTGTATTACATTCATTACAGTCAGGCGTAACCTTTGTATCTCTATATTGAAACCTTAAAACAAAGACTTGATGCGATAAACCAATTACGGTTAGAGCGCGCGACGGCGTCTATGAGCGAAACCTTTTCACAGGTTTATAGCTTGCTGCCAGTCTTGTTTCATTATCATCATCCTATGATGCCTGGTTTTATCGAAGGTAGCGTCCCTCATGGTGTATGTTTTTTCTCCCCAGATACAGAGCAAATGAAATGGTTAGAGCAATTTGAACGCTTCTTACCCACAGATTCGAGTGCTAATGGTGAATTACCTATCACTGGAATTTATTCAATGGGCAGTACCTCTTCGGTTGGGCAAAGCCACTGTTCTGATATTGATGTGTGGGTTTGTCATCCATCATGGCTTGATCACGAAGAAAAATGCTTTCTGCAAAAGAAATGTACGTTGATTGAGCAGTGGGCAGCGTCTTTAGGCATTGATGTCACCATCTTTTTAATTGATGAAAACCGTTTTCGTCACCATGCCAGTGGGCATATTGGTGGGGAAAATTGCGGCTCAACGCAGCATATCCTGTTATTAGATGAGTTTTATCGTACTGCTGTGCGCATGGCGGGAAAACGTTTGCTGTGGACGATGGTGCCTGTTGAAGAAGAACAGCATTACGATGAATACGTCATGGGGTTATATGCACAAGGTGTATTGACGCCAAACGAATGGCTAGATTTAGGCGGGTTAGGTGAGCTGTCAGCCGCAGAATACTTTGGTGCCAGCTTGTGGCAGTTATATAAAAGCGTCGATTCACCCTATAAAGCGGTATTAAAAAGCATTTTGCTTGAGTCTTATTCATGGGATTACCCCCACGGTAAATTACTGGCAATGGAATTTAAACGCCATCTACATGCAGGCGAAATCGTGAGTTACGGTTTAGATTCATACTGCCTGATGTTAGACCGCGTTACGCGCTATCTCACCGAAATCAATGACTCTACTCGCCTTGATTTGATCCGTCGCTGTTTTTACCTCAAAGTCTGTGAAAAACTCTCTGAAGATGATGGCAATGCCTGCTCTGGTTGGCGTCGTGATGTGCTATCTCAACTTGTTGAATCATGGGGATGGAGTGCGGAACGTTTAGCGTTACTCGATTCACGTAATCAATGGAAAATTGAACGTGTTCGTGAAGCGCATAATGAATTACTCGACACGATGATGCAAAGCTATCGAAACCTTATTCGTTTTGCGCGTCGAAATAATTTAAGTGTTAGTGCAAGCCCACAAGATATTGGGGTATTAACACGTAAGTTATATGCGGCTTTTGAAGCCTTACCGGGTAAAGTGACCTTGGTGAACCCGCAGATTTCTCCTGACTTAAGTGAATCTCACTTAACCTTTATTTACGTGCCCGCAGGGCGTGCGAATCGCAGTGGCTGGTATCTGTATAATCAAGCACCAAATATTGACGCGATTATTGGTCATCAACCTCTTGAATATAACCGCTATTTGAATAAGTTGGTGGCATGGGCGTATTTCAACGGGTTACTGACTGAAAATACGCAAGTGTATATGCACAATGGGCAATCTCAGTGTGATGAGCGAAAACTGCTTGAGTTAATGCATGACGTCTCTAGCCATTTCCCAATTCGTTTGCCTGCACCCACACCAAAAGCGCTGTATAGCCCGTGTGAAATTCGCCACCTTGCCATTATCGTTAACTTAGAAAAAGACCCGACTCAGGTTTATTCTGAGCAAGTGGTGCACGTGGATTTCAGGAAGCTGGATATTTTCAGCTTTGGTGAGTCACAACAATGCCTTATCGGCAGCATCGATTTGTTGTACCGCAATTCATGGAATGAGGTGAGAACCCTGCATTTCAGCGGCGAGCAATGTATGTTAGAAGCATTAAAAACCATTTTAGGTAAGATGCACCAAGATGCGGCACCACCAGAAGCTGTCGAAGTCTTTTGTTATAGTGAGCACTTACGTGGCTTGATTCGTACCCGTGTGCAACAGTTAGTTTCCGAGTGTGTTGAGCTGCGTTTATCCAGTAATCGTAATGATCCGGGACGTTTTAAAGCGTTACGTATTGCGGGGCAAACGTGGGGGCTATTCTTTGAACGCCTAAATGTTTCAGTACAAAAACTCGAAAATGCGGTTGAATTCTATGGTGCAATTTCTCATAACAAATTGCACGGTTGGCCAGTTAAACTGCAAGCGAAAAGTGATAATCACTTACCTGCGGTCGTTGATGGCTATGCCAGTGAAGGCATTGTGCAGTTTTTCTTTGAAAACACCCCAGATAATACAGGCTTTAATATCTACGTCTTAGATGAAGCTAACCGTGTCGAAATCTATTCTCACTGTGAAGGTTCGAAAGAAGATTTAGTACGTGATGTGAGTAAATTCTACTCATCTTCCCATGACCGTTTCACTTACGGTGCTAATTTTATTAATTTTAATCTACCTCAGTTTTACCAGATTATTAATCAAGAGGGTAAAAACCAAGTGGTGGCGTTTTCTGGTGTGACATGGCCGTTTGGTGCAGAAGATGAAAGTGATGAAATTGGGCATGATATGCGCTTAGCGCCACAAGGGCAGCAACAAGCGCACTATTATTGATTTCTTCATTGCGAGCAGGCTTTTGCCTGCCGGTCACGTTATGTTTCTTAGAAAGAAAACGGTTCTTGGCTTTGAAACGCGATAGCTTCTGCCAATTTTGTTTTAAACTCATGACCTGAACGGTCACAAATCCAATTTCCATCTTGATAATCATAGTGATACCCACCTTGTTTGGTGGCTAACCACATCTGATGAAACGCTTCTTGCTTATTGATAATGATCTTGCTGCCATCTTCAAAGCTGAGGGTCATCACACCGCCATTAATCTCACAATCAATATCGGCATCGCCATCATAATTATCTAAATGCTCTTCAATTGCGCTAAGCAGCGTTTCTGCTAGCTGATGAAATTCGCTGTCATTCACGGTTAAGTTCCTGTTTGCTCAAAATTAGTTGATTGAAATTATTATAGTTAATGAAAATTATAGGGGGGAACGCGCGGGGAGGGAAGCCCTTAAAATTTTCAGATTAAATTTAGCCTAAAGTATATAATGTCAACATGCTTGATAAACAGACGTGATTTGCGGGTTCAGTCCTGTTATTGTGTAAAAATATCAGATGTCAAAAGTGAGTATTACAGGCGAAAAAGAATGAAAAAAAGTTTAGTTGGGCTTAGCGCACTTGTTGTTTTATTTACCCTTTCTGGCTGTGGATTAAAAGGCCCTCTTTATTTTCCACCAGAAGAGAATGCGGCATCGTCGCAAACATCTGATGTGCAACCTACTGCTCCAAGCAGCTCAGTAAAAGAGCCTGCTCAAGCAATCAACCAGTAAGTTGCCGCTATGGAGCGTGAAATGCAATTCTCTAAAATGCATGGCTTAGGCAATGACTTCATGGTGGTTGATGGAGTAACCCAAAATGTGTATTTCTCCCCAGAAATGATTTGTCGCCTAGCCGATAGACATACTGGGGTTGGTTTTGACCAACTTTTGTTGGTTGAAGCGCCTTATGACCCTGATCTCGATTTTCATTATCGCATTTTTAATGCGGATGGTAGTGAGGTTTCCCAATGTGGTAATGGGGCTCGTTGTTTTGCACGTTTTGTTCGTCTTAAAGGTTTAACCAATAAGCAAAAAATTAAAGTGAGTACTCAATCAGGTCGCATGACATTAACCATTAACGAAAATGATGATGTCAGCGTGAATATGGGTGAACCTGATTTTGAGCCACAGAGAGTTCCATTTCGCGCAGTTAAGGAAGAAAAAACCTATATTATCCGAGCACAAGAACGTACAGTGTTGTGTGGTGTCGTTTCAATGGGTAACCCGCATTGTGTTATCCAAGTGGAAAGCATCCATACTGCGGAAGTGGAAATATTAGGCCCAGCGCTCGAAAGTCATGAGCGTTTTCCTGAACGTGCTAATATTGGTTTTATGGAAATCGTTAGCGCAGAGCATATCCGTTTGCGTGTTTATGAACGTGGTGCGGGGGAAACTCAAGCGTGTGGTAGCGGTGCGTGTGCTGCCGTCGCAGTTGGGATTTCTCAAGGTTTATTAGCTAAACGGGTTCGTGTGGATTTACCCGGAGGTTCCCTTGCTATTTCTTGGGATGGGCCGGGAGCACCTCTCTATATGACGGGCCCTGCGGCACACGTTTATGATGGAGTGATCCAGATATAATCTTGAAAGGGCAAAGAGGATAGTATGGATAAAACTGAAAAAGCATCCAAACAGATTCATCAAATGGATGAAAATGACGTGGTGCAGTACTTAAAGGAAAATCCTTATTTTTTTCTACGCCACCCAGCGCTTGTTGAGCAAATAAATGTTCCCCACGTGGTGAACGGGGCGGTGTCCTTACCTGAGTTAGTGATGAGCCGCCAACGGATCAAAATTAAAGAACTTGAGCAAGATATCCGTTTTATGGTTGAGCAAGCGCATGAAAATGTGGAGCTTTTTGATGAGTTATTACTGCTGGTGATTGAAATGTCATCATCAAAAAGCTTACAAGAAATGCTACAAGCGCTTAATCGCTGGGCGAAAAAACTGGGCTTGTCAGGTGCGTCTGTTCGTCTATTTAGTGACAGCTGGCGTTTATCAGCACCTCTCGATGCGCATCAATTAGTGATTTCCCGTCGTGTTTTTGAACCCGTGAGAATTCAACGGTTTGGTGAAAGGCAGAATTATCTTGGGCGCTTAAATGGCCCTGAAATTCAGTTACTGTTGCCAGAAGCATTGAATGTGGGATCCGTGGCGATTTCATTATTTGGTCACCATGGTGAATCTGGCATGGTGATTTTTACCAGTCGCTCTCGTGAACATTACCAATATGGAATGGGCACGGTAATGTTAGAAAAAGTCGCTCAAATTCTTCCGAGGTTATTAAGCCAATGGATAGAACGCCTGTAGATGCTCAGCCCGATGGGCTGATGATCCAAGTTGAAGCATTCTTGCGTTATTTACGTGTTGAGCGGCGGTTAAGCCCTGTCACGATTACAAATTACCGTCGCCAGCTCAGTGTGATTGTTGAAATGCTGGTTTCAATGAAAATTGATGAATGGAAAAAGCTCGATACCACACTCGTTCGAAATATTGCAGCAAAAAGCCGAAAATCGGGGCTTCAAGCGGCCAGTATGGCGCTACGTCTTTCATCATTAAGAAGTTTTTGTGATTGGATGGTTCACCAAGGTGAACTGCCAGCCAACCCAGCCAAAGCGATTCAAGCGCCGAAGGCCAAAAAACGTCTGCCAAAGAATATGGATGTGGATGAAGTTTCCCAGCTTCTGAATATGGACAGCGGCGATCCGCTGGTTGTTCGAGATAGAACCATGTTGGAAGTGATGTACGGCGCAGGTCTACGTTTGTCAGAGCTGGTTGGGTTAAATGTCCGTCATCTTGATTTAACAATGGGTGAAGTCAAGGTGATGGGTAAAGGCAGCAAAGAACGCAAAATTCCACTAGGGAAAACGGCGGTGAGCTGGTTACAGCGCTGGTTAGAAATGCGCGAATTGTATGAACCTGAAGATGATGCTGTATTTATTTCTACCCAAAGTGGTAAGCGAATTTCGAACCGAAATGTTCAAAAGCGGTTTGAACAATGGGGCATCAAACAAGGGGTTAACAGCCATATTAACCCACACAAATTACGCCACTCTTTTGCGACACATATCCTTGAATCAAGCGGGAATTTACGTGGAGTGCAGGAACTTTTAGGCCATGCGAATTTATCAACAACACAAATCTATACGCACCTAGATTTTCAGCACTTAGCAAACGTTTATGATGTGGCTCATCCGAGAGCAAAGAGGGAGAAACCTTAATGCATTTTTACCGCCCGCTATCGCCAATTAAAGCGATTACGTTTGATTTGGATGACACGCTTTACGATAACCACCCTGTTATTGATAAAACGGAAGAGGAAGTTTTACGTTTTGTGCGTGAATATGACCCACAATTCAATCATTTTAATAATGATGATTTGTACGCTTTTCGCCGTCTAGTGGAAGAGCAAGAACCTGAAATTTTTCATGATATTTCACGTTGGCGTTGGCTTTCATCGAAAATGATGTTTTGCCATTATGGTTATTCGCGGGAAGATGCTGAAAAAGGCGCAGATGATATCATGGCGCATTTTACGTATTGGCGTAATCAAATCGATATCCCTGAATCAACGCATAAAACCTTACTTCAGCTCGCTGAAAAAGTGCCGTTAGTGGCGATTACCAATGGTAATGCGCAGCCTGATGCGTGTGGTTTGGGGAATTATTTTCAGTTTGTTTTAAAAGCAGGCCCGGATGGGCGCTCGAAACCTTTTTGCGATATGTACCGACTAGCCGCGCAGCGCTTAGATATCGAACCACAGTTTATTTTGCATGTGGGGGATAATTTGCTCACTGATGTGGAAGGTGCGATTAATAGCGGTATGCAAGCTTGCTGGATAAACCCAAGTCAAAAAACACTGATGGAAGAAAAAGACGTACGTTTATTGCCGCACGTTGAAATTTCCCAGTTGGAATCTCTCTTATCATTGGTATAATCATTTTTCATGTATAAAAACACAGTGGTATTTGCCACTGTTTTGCTTTGATGGTAACTATGGACGTCTCTTATCTGCTCGAAGGTCTAAACGACAAACAGCGCGAAGCGGTTGCTGCCCCGCGTACCAATTTACTTGTTCTTGCGGGAGCTGGAAGTGGGAAAACGCGCGTATTGGTACACCGAATTGCATGGTTGATGTCCGTTGAGAATGCCTCGCCATTTTCGATTATGGCGGTGACCTTTACCAACAAAGCCGCGGCTGAAATGCGCCATCGAATCAATCAATTGATTGGCAGTAGCGAAGGTGGCATGTGGATTGGTACATTCCACGGTTTGGCACATCGCTTGTTACGCCAGCACTACATGGATGCCAACTTACCGCAAGATTTTCAAATTTTAGATAGTGACGACCAATACCGCTTAATTCGTCGGTTACTTAAAGCCATGAACCTTGATGAAAAGCAATGGCCACCGCGTCAAGGTATGTGGTACATCAATGGCAAAAAAGATGAAGGGCTTCGTCCACAACACATTGAAAGTTATGGAAACCCTGTTGAGGCAACGTGGTTAAAAGTCTACCAAGCTTATCAAGAAGCGTGCGACCGAGCTGGGCTGGTGGACTTTGCAGAATTACTATTGCGTGCTCACGAGCTGTGGCTGAATAAACCCCATGTGCTGCAACATTACCGCGAGCGTTTCACCAATATTTTGGTGGATGAATTCCAAGACACAAATAGTATTCAATATGCATGGATCCGCGTGTTGGCGGGGGAAACGGGCAAAGTGATGATCGTCGGGGACGATGATCAATCGATTTACGGCTGGCGTGGTGCACAAGTTGAAAATATTCAGCGTTTCCTCAATGATTTTCCTGGTGCAGAAACTATTCGGCTTGAACAAAACTACCGTTCAACCAACAACATTCTAAAAGCCGCGAATACATTAATTGCCAATAATAGCGACCGTTTAGGGAAGAATTTATGGACGGAAGGCGGAGACGGCGAACCGATTTCGCTTTATTGTGCATTTAATGAATTAGATGAAGCTCGCTATGTCGTGGGGCGCATCAAACAATGGCAGGAAAATGGTGGTGCTTTACAAGATTGCGCCATGTTATACCGTAGCAATGCGCAGTCCCGTGTACTTGAAGAAGCATTAATTCAAAGTGCGATGCCGTATCGTATTTATGGTGGGCAACGCTTCTTTGAACGTCAGGAAATCAAAGATGCACTTTCTTATTTAAGGCTGATTGCGAATCGTAATGATGATGCTTCATTTGAGCGAGTAGTTAACACCCCGACGCGTGGGATTGGTGAGCGTACTTTAGATACTGTGCGCCAAACAGCACGTGACCAGCAATTAACATTATGGGAAAGTTGTGAGTACTTACTTCGCGAGCAAGTCCTTGGTGGGCGTGCAGCGGCATCCATCGAACGCTTTTTAGAACTGATTGACGCACTCGCGAAAGAAACCCAAGAAATGCCATTACATGTTCAGGCAGATAGAGTGATTAATGACTCGGGTCTGCGTGCAATGTATGAACAAGAAAAAGGCGAAAAAGCACAGGCTCGAATTGAAAACTTGGAAGAACTCGTCAATGCGACTCGTGACTTCAGTTATCAAGAAGAAGACCAAGATCTCATGCCATTGCAGGCTTTTTTATCCCATGCAGCCCTTGAATCAGGCGAAGGCCAAGCAGATGTCAGCCAAGATGCCGTTCAATTAATGACACTTCACTCCGCCAAAGGTTTGGAATTTCCAGTGGTCTTTATTGTGGGCATGGAAGAAGGCATGTTCCCGAGTCAGATGTCGATGGATGAAAGTGGTCGTTTAGAAGAAGAGCGTCGCTTAGCTTACGTCGGTATCACTCGAGCAATGGAAAAGCTCACCATTACTTATGCAGAAAGCCGCCGTTTATATGGTAAAGAAGTTTACCACCGGCCATCGCGTTTTATTGGCGAACTCCCAACGGAATGTGTGGAGGAGGTTCGCTTACGCGCTACAGTTTCACGACCAGTTAGCCATCAGCGCCTTGGTACGCCTATCAGTCAAAATGATTCCGGCTATGCTTTAGGCCAGCGAGTAATGCACCCAAAATTTGGTGAAGGCACGATTATTAACCTTGAAGGCAGCGGTGAGCATTGTCGTTTGCAAATTGCGTTTCAAGGGCAAGGTATTAAGTGGCTGGTAGCGTCTTATGCAAGGTTAGAAACCTTATAGATTTCTTCTCTTAACACCGCCGATTGGCGGTGTTTTTATATGAACCTATTATTATTTAATAAAAATTATAATAAATAAAAATTTGTTATTTTTTATTTTTAACCTTACTCTTTTTTAGTACTAATTAATTTTTATTTATAAAGGAATATATATGAAAAATATAGATGATATCAATAAGGACTTAGATGGATTAAAATTAAAATCCACGGAAATGGATGAGTTATTAATAAAAAGAGATGAGATTACTAAATCATTAATAAAGGCAATAGAAAAAAATATCAACGATATAGATGGGGAAAGATTTAGGGGGAAGTCAGCCTTTAAGAAATCACTGGAATTATTAAAGGTTAATGTAGATAAAAACAGTGAAAATAAAGATAACTATATAAAGGAAAATTATTCAAATTTAAATGATAAAGTGTTAAACATAAATACAGAAAATTATACTGATTACAGTATTGGGCAAAACTTAGCCTATACTAGGTCGCTTGAGAGAAAAATAAATAATATTGACTCTTGGCATACGCCAATGAAGAAGACTAAAACACTCCATTTAAGAAAAAGCTCGAAAGCAAATGAAAACCTATTAAACTTGCTAAAAGAGTACAATGAAAGTGAAGGGAATATAGCAAATTTACAATACGAGTCAGAAATACTGATTAATGATGCCAATAAAAACTGTTTCAATATCACTCTCTCTAAACTGAAAAATAATTTAAATTTTAACGAAGAGTTGTATGACCCAACTGTAGTTCTTGCTGACTATGGGACTGGGTTCGAGGTGCTTAGGGAAGGAACGACTTCAACAACACCAGAACAATTTGCTAGTAGTTACCAAAAGACAGGTAACCTTGGTTTGTCTATGCATAGAACGGCACAAGCAAAAGTCTGGTAACGGTATATTGTTAATCAAATGATTTAAAAATACGCACGGTTGGGAGAGCTGCGAGTTGTATTCTCCCTCGTTTAATTTATATGGTTTTCTAAGAACATATTGTTTTTAAAAGTGAATTTTTCATTGATTCAAATTTTTTGGTCTTTAAGTTTGATTTAATCAGCTAATCATCAAGATTTAAGTTTTTAATTTTATTTTTTAAGTTTCTTGCCGTATAAAGTTTTACCGAATAACCTTCCTAATATTTATCATGTCAATTAATGCACTTATTGATTCACTCTCCACACAGGGTTGGTATGTGTGGGACGATTTTCTGATCTCATCAGATATCCAAGAGATAAAACACTGCATACCAAACACACTGCAAGATGCTCGTATCGGCCATCGAGATTCATTGCAGGGCAATAGAGCGATTCGGGGTGACCAAACTGTATGGTTAGAACCTGAAATGGGAGCACCCATTGCTCTTTATATGGATAAAATGGAGGAAATACGCCAAGCACTGAATTACCAGTTGTATTTAGGCTTGCGGGATTTTGAAACGCATTTTTGCCGTTACCCGAATGGGGGTTTTTATAAAAAACACGTTGATAACCCGCGAGGTGTTGGCCGTCGTAAAGTCACAACGGTTTTATATATGAATGAGTCATGGAAATCAGGCGATGGCGGAGAACTTGTTGTTTTTGATAAAAACGATAATCATCTGTTTAAATTGGAGCCTTTAGCAGGAAGAATGATCTTTTTTATGTCAGAAGAATTTCCTCATGAAGTCCTACCTACAGAACAAAAACGTGAAAGTATAGCAGGTTGGTTTTTAACCGAAAAAATTCTCTAGCGTTTACCCCCTTGATGCCGCCTCTGAAAGGAGGCTGGCCGCTAACTATTCATTCAACAATAAAATAGATATTGAATTTATAAATTATTTGGCTATTTTAATTTTGTCATCTACTTGCGGCTATAAATGACGACTAATTTATCATTAATTTAAATGGAAATAATAAGGGTGGATTAAGTTATGAATTTATTTTTTAATAGCGAAGAGTATTTAAATATTTTGGATGAAGAAAGAAAGTTTCGCAAAGAACTTGAAGAATTAATTGATTTTAATAAAAAACAAATAAAATCAGAAATTAACTCGAGCAATAAAGATACCTATTTAATTAACTATCTTGAAGCAGAAAACAAAGACTACCAAGTGACACTTGATGCGGTAAATAAAAAAATAGAAGAAATTGAGTCAGCTTTTGAGTTAATTTATCACACACCTTGTGATTTTAAAAATAAATCACTGAAAGAAGACTTTATTCAGAAATCCAGTGCTGATGCTGTGTTAAGGGAGCAAATAGCCAGTTTTCCATTACCAGATAAATCCATGTTGGGCGGTAAAGAGTGTCATATTACGGGGCAATCAATGGAGGCTCTCCCGATGCTGTATCAGCCATAATTAAGTTCAGCCAGTTAGCCACCCTATAGCTCAAGGGTGACTAATTTTTATATTATATCAATCGTTTAAACTCTTTACCTGAAAAGGTAATAGCAGCATTACCCCTTTCAATCTGGTAATGAGAATGGTGACGCTGCTTATCCAATGCATTTAATTGTTGTGATTGATGCTCATTAAGCTTCCATTGTATCAATTGTTTAGCCAATTTTTTGTTCGCATGTTGGCTACGTTCAGATTGAACCTTTACGGTAATCCCCGTTGTCACATGCCTTGCTCTAACGGCAGAAGATGTTTTATTCACATGCTGCCCTCCTGCGCCTTGGGCTTTCGTGAATTCAAATTCGATTTCACTTTCTTCAAGAGGCTGAATCGGTGAAAAGCGGATTACACTCATAAACCAATTTTTTCGTTTATGGCGAGGGCGTAAAGGGCTCTGGCATTGCCATTGCACCGTACCACACCAAGCTTGGGCTAGCTGTTCTGCATGCTCTCCATCAAGAGAAAGTAAGGCGGACTTTAACCCGTGTTTCGATGGGAATGACTCTAAAATATCAACGCAAACTCGCAGCTCTGTTGCATCTTGTAAAAAACAGGCGAGTGCTTTTTCAACAGCCATACAGCATTCTTCAGGGCCTTGTGCAGAGGAAAATTGTAATAGCATAATTAACATTCTCCACTGGTTTTATATGTGATAATGGGTTTTAGCCGAGCCACGACCTGAATAATTCCAATATTCACCATACTTTCAATCACTGTATCAATAGATTTATAAGATTGTGGGGCTTCTTCGTAAATCAATTGTTTGTTTGCACAGATAACACGACTCCCTAGCGCTGTTCGTGATAATTGAAGAGGTGTATAACGGTGTGATAACCGTCCTTTGCACTCAGTTCGCATCCATTTACGACCCGCTCCATGAGCAAGGGAGTTCAGACAAGCTTCATTTGGCTGGGGGGAAACTAAATAGCTGTAATCACCTCGTGAGCCAGGGATAATCACAAAGCCACGGTCAGAAGGTGTGGCACCTTTGCGATGAAGCCAGCCAGCGACGCCATTGATATTGCAAGGCTCGACTAAATTATGGTTGATATCTAAATTCAGCTCCCCTGTTGCTTTTACTTGCTGCAACATACGTAAACCAATTAAACGTCGATTTATTTGCGCAAAATTGAGCGCATTTTGATGTGCATGAAGGTATTCTTTTGCATCATCAGAGTCTTCAAAAAGGCCATCGTGGCTGTGACGTTCAACATGTTGACGTAAGATAGATTGCCCCAAACCACGAGATCCACTGTGAACAAGTAACAGTAATTGCTGTTTATTTAGACTGCTTTTCGCAAATAATTCAGGTTGTAATATTTCATCGATTGATTGAAATTCAGCAAAATGATTACCACCGCCAATAGAACTTAGTGATGCCATAAAATCATGTGATTTCATATCATGAGGAACATATTCATCAAGCCATGTTGATGGCGCATGGTCCGGCATCTCAGAAAGTTGTTTTTCGAGCTTATCGAGATTAACTTTTGATTTTTTAATATCCGTTTGAAATAAACTCATTCCGCAGCCAATGTCATTCCCAACCAGAGCTGGGTAGAACCGTTTGGCAGAAAAAAATGCTGCACCAATAGGATACCCACGACCAGGGTGGAGATCTGGCATACCAACGACGGATACCATATTGGGTAGGTTTGCAGTAATTTGTAATTGTTGGATTGCTTTACTTTCAATCCAAGTTGTTTCCGTGGCGATATAACTGACGTGTTCGCTCACAGAATGAAAGGTATTGCCCATAAGTCATAAACTCATTTCTAATTAAAAAATAAGGTGAATTAGCAGGCAAAACTGAATAGAGAGGAAACCTAGTATTGAGTATGCCCACAAAGAGTTTGATTAGTTGTTGTCATGATAAACCTCCTTGCAGTTTGTTATTGGATAGAAAACGCTGGGGATATTAGCGGGATGTATTTTTATTTGCAAGTGTTATTTTTTTTGAATGAAAATTTTAGTATTTTTCTTAAGTTGAAGAGTTTAAATAACGATTTAAAAATAGATTTTTATTTTAAATTCTATTTAACTATTTTTATAATAATATCTGAATAAAGTGTTTTTAATAAGCATTTTTATGAGGTAAATCGTGCGTAAAATATAAAACTTTGCTAATCTGCGGTTGGGTGCTTGAGCCTTTCTGGTTCAATTCACTTATTTTGGAACAGAAATGAAAAAGCCCCGTTAGTTATTATTCACCAACGAGGCCCGATCCAAACCTAAGCAGTTAGGATTGTGCCTCTTAACAATTAAGAGGTCAAGGGAAATGAGCAAGTTCGCAGTGATTGCGTTTGTATCAGCG
>NZ_JBSICC010000027.1:0-55692 GCF_058245955.1 Providencia sp. UF-224
TTCGTTTAGTGATTGGTTTCATTGCACTCTCCAATTTTAAATTGAAAAAGTGTCAACCTTATTCAGGACGGGTCATTGAATATGAAAAAGGCGACTTAAGAGTCGCCTTTTTTTACTGCATTAAAATAAGTATTAGTTATTCACAATTGCATCAATAACAACGCGGTTACCTGTGATAGTTCCTGTTGTTCCACTTGTCACAATAGGGCTCGTGACTTTAGTTGTACCGTTAGAACTAATAGTTCCATACTGGTTATTCACACGATTCTTTGACTCAATAGTCATATTTTTACCCGCAGCCATTTTACCTGAATAGTTTTCGAGTGAACCCACATCAACTTTCTGGTTATTAGCACTGGTGATTTCGCCGTAATTATTGTTCAAGGATGCTTTTAATTTAATATCCACATCATTACGCGCAGCATCGTTGTTATTTACGTTTGCAGCAATAGAACCATAGATGCCATAAAGGCTATCACCTTTAATTTTGATGGTGCCATCATTGGTTTGTAAACCGCCGTTTTGGTCTGTTAAACCAAATTTTGCATTCACTTGTTTAAATCCAGAACTGTAACTGTTGCCTAAATGACTTGTTTGAATATCCAAATTATTTTCAGCGTGGATAAGGCCAGATTGATTTTCAATTGAATGTGCAGTGATTGCTAAATTTTTGCTTTTGATATAACCAGACAGGTTATTCATCATGTTCGCTTTGATTTCAGACTTACCGTTGTCAGAAATAATTGAACCTGCGTTAGTCAATTGATTTGCATTGATATTCAGCAGTTTACCACTATGAATTTTAGATAGTGAATCATTAGTTAATGCCACGGAAGCATCGAGATCCATACGGCCATTGATGGCATTCAGCTCAGAATTAGATTGCGTTAAATACATCGTGTTGATTTCAGCACGACGTTTGGCAACAATCTTACTGTTTGCCATATTTTCAATCGAGTTTTGAACATTTAAAGTGACATCTCTGCCTGCGGTGATATTGGAGTTTTCATTCACAATACGCACTGCATCAATATTGACATCTTGCCCAGCGATAAACCCTTTATTTGGATCATTTTGATTAGCTAAATAATCACGGTTATAAATAACATTGGTTGCATGAACCTTAATGTTTCCTTTCGCCGCTCTTACTGCACCATTATCATTAATGAAAGAATCAGACAATGTAGTCACATTTTGCAGTGCTTCAATGGTACCGTTATTATTCGCTAATGTACCTAAGGTAGTAATATTAACATCATTATTGAGGGAGCTAATGCGGCCACGGTCGTTATTAACGGAACCAGTGCCAGCAGCCTTAATATTGACGTTTTTCGTGCCAGCTATCGTGCCGCTGTTTGTCAGACCCGCAGCATTGATATCGAGGGTATTTGCAGAGTTAATATTACCGTTAATATTATTAACAGTACCTGCAGTATCCAGAGTAATAGCACCATTCTGGGAAACGATATCACCCGAGTTTGAAACGCCGACACCTGTTTCGGTCGCAACTAACGAAATTTTATTTGCATACATTCCGCCTAAAGCAGAAACATCAATACCAACACTTGGTTTAGTTCCGACAGCCGTTGTTGTTCCGACGACTTCACCTGCTGCGTTGACTCGGTTATTCCCTGCAACCACGTTTAAACGCTGGGCTGAAACTGCACCGTTGATAGCGACTGAACGTGCAATTAGGTCAGTAGGAGAATTTGAATTGAAATTACCATTAATGGTAATTTTTCCTTGTTGTACACTGTAGTCATTGACTAAGCCATTACCACCGATGGAAACTTTTCCTGTGGTTAATGTATTGCGGCTGGTATTGATAAATCCGCAATTATTACAGGTAATACCGGACGCGTTCGCGACGATGACCTGCGCTTTACCGCCTGCAACTTCAATCATGCCATTTAATGTGGTCGCTGTATTGGAGTTAACTTCATTTAGGATCACTTTGGCACGATTACCAGCAACATTACCATTTCCGCCAATTTTACCGCCTAGCGTCGTATTAGACATACCTGCGCTGTTATTTAAAATAACCCCTTTTTGGTCGACATCAAATTGACTATAAATATTGTGAGATACCCCACCTTCAGATGGTTTATTGATGTAAACAACGGTTGGGCCATTCCCTTGAACCATAACACCCGCGCCGTTTGTTGGTGTGATTGCTGCTTGTGCAATCGTTGTTGAACCGACAATCATTGATACACACAGAAATAAAGGTTTGAATTTCAATGTAGGAACATTAAAATTAGTCATTGAAACGTTTTGCATATATATCCCTTAAATTAAAATAGACAATATCTAAAATAACGAACAATCCATTATTGCAGTTTAATTATGCTGAAATATAAATTTAAATAAAATTAATAATGTTAACGTGGGTTAAAACATTATCGACTATCAAAGAATGGCCACTTGAGGATAAATTTAGAGTAAATGTATATTAAAAATAAAATGCAGTATAAAAACAACGGATTAGGGTTGTTTTGAAAATGAATTAATTAGTGTGTTTACTCAAGGGTGAACACGTAGTTATAAATATTAAAAAGAAAATATCGGGAATTAATCATTAGGTTTTATTATGATTTAAATATGCATTATAAAAATTACCGAAATAATTTAACACTGAAATTGAAATAAACGGAAAATATTGGATTTTAATAATGTGACCCTGCGTTAATTTTCAGATTATAAAAACTTAGCAATAGCATGATTTAAATTTGCTATTGCTAAGTTGAATTTATCTAATTTACCAATCAATGCCTTTTTGCGCTTTAATTCCAATATCAAAAGCATGTTTAATAGGGCGCATTTCAGTGACCGTATCCGCTAAATCAATCAAATCACGGTGACACCCTCTACCTGTAATAATAACAGACTGATTGGCTGGACGTCCTTGCAAGGTTTGCAGTACTTCATCTAATCCAAGGTAGTGGTAACTAAGCATATAGGTCAGCTCATCTAACACAACCAAATCATACTGAGGATCACTTAACAGTCGCTTGGCATGATGCCATGTTTCAAGACAGGCAAGGGTGTCGGTTTCTTTATTTTGTGTTTCCCACGTAAAACCCGTGGACATCACAAAAAAAGGTGCGCCGAGTGGTTCTAAGAGTTCCCGCTCACCGTTATCCCAGCCCCCTTTAATAAATTGCACAACAGCGGCTTTCTTACCATGACCGATTGCTCGACAGACGGTACCAAATGCCGCAGTGGTTTTACCTTTACCATTGCCAGTGAAGACAATGATAATCCCGCGTTCAATTTGAGCAGCTTCTATACGCGCATCCACTTTTTCTTTTAAGCGTTGTTGGCGTTCTTCATGTCGGCTTTGTGACATAGTCGATTACTCCGCTGCGCCCGGTTTACGACCCGGTTGTGCATCATAACTGCTCCCCGTTTTTCGAATGCTATCATCACCCATTAAGTAAACGTAAATCGGCATAATATCTGCAGGAGTTTTGAGTTTTTGTGGGTCTTCTTCAGGGAATGCACTTGCACGCATGCTGGTTCGAGTTCCCCCTGGATTAATGCAGTTTACGCGCAAATGGCTAGTTTTATACTCTTCAGCGAGCACTTGCATTAGGCCTTCTGTTGCGAATTTAGACACGGCGTAAGCTCCCCAACCAGTGCGACCTTGTTTTCCGACACTGGAGCTGGTGAAAACTAATGACGCATTTGGCGCTTTCAATAGTAAGGGGAGTAGGGATTGCGTGAGCATAAAAGTCGCATTCACGTTAATTTGCATGACATCGTGCCAAAGCTGGGTCGGTTGTTCTGCAATGGGGGCAATGACCCCAAGAATACCCGCATTATGTAAGACGCCATCCAGATATGGAACGTTCTTAGATATTTGCGTGGCTAATGCAAGGCAATCTTCCTCAGTTGTGGTTAATAAATCCAAAACATAGCATGGCGATTTTTTGCCTGAAATTGCGGTGATTTCGTGGCTAACAGCGTCTAATTTATGCTGTGTTCTGCCGACAAGGATCAATGCTGCACCGAATCGGGCATAGGTTAGGGCGGCTTCACGACCAATGCCATCGCCTGCGCCAGTGACGAGTATCGTTTTGCCTTTCAATAGGTCTTGTCTAGGCTGATATTGAAGCATATTCTTTCCTATGGTTGTGAATTAAATGTAACAGTATCATCGCACTGATTCGAGTTTTTGGCTAATCTAACATAGATATCTACGTAGTTTATGGCGTCAAATACGTTTTTTTCTGGTTGTTTAGCCATAATCGTGAGATTATTTTTGCGTTGAAGATAAATATCAGAAGGATCATGTTGTGGAGTATTTCTCTTTGTATGGATTATTTTTAGCAAAAGTCGTCACTATTGTGGTGGCGATTGTTTTGCTGGCAGTTTTTGTCTTTGGTGTAGGTATGCGTCGCCAAGGCGCTAAAGGCTCGCTAAAACTCACTGATTTAGGTGAAAATTATCGTGAACGTCAACGCCAAATGCAACAAGTGAAAATGAATGAATCTGAGCATAAAGCTTGGCTCAAGGCATTCAAAAAACAGCAAAAAGCAAAATCAAAAAGTGAGAAAACTGGGGCGAAACTTGGGCAAACCTCTGTTAAAAAGCCTTGTTTATATGTCTTAGACTTTAAAGGCAGTATGGATGCACGTGAAGTAGCATCTTTAAGAGAAGAAATCAGTGCAGTTCTTGCAGTTGCTGACGCACAAGATGAAGTTTTACTTCGTTTGGAAAGCCCTGGTGGTATGGTTCATGGTTATGGGCTGGCGGCATCACAGTTACGCCGTTTAAAAGAAAAGAACATTCCACTCACAGTTGCGGTGGATAAAGTGGCGGCAAGCGGCGGTTATATGATGGCCTGTATTGCGGATAAAATCATCGCAGCACCATTTTCGATTATTGGCTCTATTGGTGTTGTGGCACAAATTCCCAATATTCATCGACTATTAAAGAAACACGATGTGGATGTTGAACTTCATACTGCCGGTGAATATAAAAGAACACTGACTTTGTTAGGTGAAAATACTGAGCAAGGTCGTAAAAAGTTTGTGGAAGATTTAAATTCAACGCATGACCTTTTCAAGCAGTTTGTTCATCAAAATCGGCCTTCGTTAGATATTGATAAGGTTGCAACGGGTGAATACTGGTACGGTTCACAGGCACTCGAAAAAGGGCTAGTGGATAGCATTGGCGTAAGTGATGATATTATTATTGATGCCATTGACGCAAAAGAGATTGTCGGTGTTCGTTATGTCCTAAGTAAAAAAATGATGGACAAAGTGATGGGCAGTGCAGCAAACAGCGTCGATAACCTTTTATTGCGCTGGTGGCAGCGTGGTCAAAAACCGATGTTATAAATGAATAGTCGCCTCGCAAATATTCTGTTTTAATTCTACTATTAATTACCGGCACGAATGCCGGTAATTTTTTATCAATTATTGAATGTTAATTAGTCATTTTCACGTAATTGGTATTGTTCAGAAAGAACATGCGCAAGATGTTTGTACATATTAAAAGCAGCGGTACTTTTTAATGTTGGGATACCATTTTCATCGAGAAAAAATTCCCCTTTAAAAACCAGTGTGCCACGATGCTGTTCTACGGTGTCTACAAACATCCCGTGAATATACTCGTCATGCTTCTTTATGATATCGTTAGCTTTTTCAAGTAACTCTGTTTTTGTAATGTACTGAAGATTGTCTTGCATAATAGGGCTCCCTTGAAAAAATAATTGGTTGCTTCTAGCATTTTATCAGGTAGAGTGTGTGGTTTTCAATTATGGCTTAATGCCTTTATATGGTTAAAATCAGTCAGCTAGAAGACTTTGTATGGCTTGTAGAATAACGTGACTGAGATTATAAGTTTTGTTTCAACACAAATAATTGATTGAAAATATATTGATATATTGTGATTGTGTCGCAATATAAAAAACAGATTCTCATTTTGCGCATTTTTATGTAAAAGTGTGTCATTGTTGATATTTAGGTAAAGGTAAATATGGGTAAAGCTCTTGTTATCGTGGAGTCCCCGGCAAAAGCCAAGACAATTAACAAGTATCTTGGCAGTGGCTACGTTGTGAAAAGCAGCGTCGGCCATATTCGTGATCTGCCGAAAAGCGGCTCTGGTTCACAAACCGGCTCACAAAAGAGTACAGGCTCATCTACCGAGAAAGCAAAGAAAGTTAAAAAAGATCCACGTGATGCATTAGTGAATCGCATGGGTATAGACCCTTATCATGGTTGGAAGGCGAATTATCAAATTCTACCGGGTAAGGAAAAGGTGGTTTCTGAGCTGAAATCTCTGGCGGCTGATGCCGATCATATCTACCTCGCAACGGACTTGGACCGCGAGGGAGAAGCGATCGCATGGCATTTGCGTGAAGTGATTGGCGGTGATGATTCGCGTTTTAGTCGTGTTGTTTTTAACGAAATCACGAAAAATGCCATCACTCAAGCATTTGATACCCCTGGTGAGCTAAATATTGATCGGGTTAACGCCCAGCAAGCTCGTCGTTTTATGGACCGCGTTGTGGGGTACATGGTATCCCCATTATTGTGGAAAAAAGTGGCACGTGGTTTATCTGCGGGACGAGTTCAATCGGTTGCAGTAAAACTGATTGTTGAGCGCGAACGCGAAATTAAAGCATTTGTTCCTGAAGAATATTGGGAATTACATGCAGATTTAGCAGATAAAGACATTGCGAATTTGCGCATGGAAGTTACGTCACAAGCCGGTAAATCGTTCAAGCCTGTTAATAAGGCGCAAACGACTGCGGCGGTAAAGCTACTTGAAAAAGCGCGCTTTGAGGTCATTGACCGCGAAGACCGACCAACATCAAGTAAACCAAGCGCACCTTATATCACTTCAACACTGCAACAAGCGGCAAGTACACGCTTAGGTTTTGGAGTGAAGAAAACCATGATGATGGCTCAGCGTCTATATGAAGCGGGTTACATCACGTATATGCGTACTGACTCAACAAACTTGAGCCAAGATGCGTTAGATATGGTTCGCGGCTATATTAATGATAATTTTGGGGCGAAATATCTGCCGAAAGATGTCAATGTATATAGCAGCAAAGATAATTCTCAAGAGGCTCATGAGGCCATCCGTCCTTCTAGTGTAGATGTCTTACCTGATTCACTAAAAGATATGGAAAATGACGCAAAACGGTTGTACCAATTAATTTGGAACCAGTTTGTTGCGTGTCAAATGACGCCTGCGAAATATGACTCTACGACCTTAACCGTGAAAGCGGGAGACTTTGAACTGAAAGCCAAAGGGCGCACGTTGCGTTTCGATGGTTGGACGAAAGTGATGCCTGCGCTGCGCAAAAATGATGAAGATAAAACCTTGCCACCTATTCAAGTAGGCACGGAACTATCATTAATCGAATTATTGCCAAGTCAGCACTTTACTAAGCCGCCAGCGCGTTTTAGTGAAGCATCACTGGTTAAAGAGCTCGAAAAACGTGGAATTGGCCGTCCTTCAACTTATGCAGCCATTATTTCGACTATCCAAGATAGAGGATATGTCAAAGTTGAAAACCGCCGCTTCTATGCAGAAAAAATGGGTGAAATCGTCACGGATCGTTTAGAAGAAAACTTTAACGATTTAATGAACTACGATTTTACTGCACGAATGGAAAACCAACTCGACCATGTTGCAAACCATGATGCCGAGTGGAAAGCGGTTCTTGATGAATTCTTCTCTGATTTTAGTACCCAACTTGATGTTGCGGAAAAAGACCCAGAAGAAGGAGGGATGCGCACCAATCCAATGGTTATTACATCAATAACCTGTCCTGATTGTGAGCGTCATATGGGTATCCGTACGGCATCCACAGGGGTATTCTTGGGTTGTAGCGGTTATGCATTACCACCGAAAGAACGCTGTAAGAAAACCATCAACCTGATCCCTGAAGATGAGGTACTTAACGTACTAGAAGGGGATGATGCGGAAACTAACGCGCTGAGAGCGAAACGTCGTTGTCCGAAATGTGGCACAGCGATGGATAGCTACTTGATTGATAACCAACGTAAATTACATGTATGTGGTAATAACCCTGCATGTGAAGGTTATGAAATCGAAGAAGGCGAATTCCGTATTAAAGGCTACGACGGCCCTGTCATTGAATGTGACAAATGTGGCTCTGAAATGCACCTGAAAATGGGGCGTTTTGGTAAATACATGGGTTGCACCAATGAAGAGTGTAAAAACACACGTAAGATCTTAAGAAGTGGTGAAGTTGCGCCACCGAAAGAGGATCCTGTTCCGCTACCTGAATTACCGTGTGAAAAATCTGACGCTTACTTTGTATTACGTGATGGTGCTGCTGGGGTGTTCCTTGCAGCCAATACCTTCCCGAAATCCAGAGAAACACGCGCACCATTAGTGTCTGAATTGCAACGCTTTAAAGATAGGCTACCTGAAAAGCTTGCTTATTTAGCAGAAGCGCCAGCGGAAGATGGTGAAGGAAACCCGACCGTCGTTCGTTTTAGCCGTAAAACCAAGCAACAATATGTTTCTTCGGAAAAAGACGGTAAAGCAACCGGCTGGAGTGCTTTCTACGTTGACGGTAAGTGGGAAGTGAAAGAGAAGTAATTCGTTAAGGTTACTTTTCAGGTTAAAAATAGGAATGCCAATCTATTATTGATTGGCATTTTTTTTGTGTTAAGCGATTTGTAATTGATTCACTTTAATCGTTTTCTTTGCTAAATCTTCATCAATAAAATCAAAGATTAATATGCCTTTTTGCATAGCCTGGTTTAACGTCACTAATTCATTGCGAATAATAGGGTTAATGATGTCTGCATACGCCATTGGGCTGCCCAGATGACCATTTGTCGCACTAATATGATTAAGTACGAGTTGCTGGTCATTGGTATCTTCATCACTGTGAATTAATGCTAGGATGTCATTAATTTTCTCCTGAACCTCAGGGCCATTCCAATTATCTTGTAATGAAATCAAGGGATTCTGATGCCAATTATGAGCCCAACGAGTACCATCCTCTAATGTTGAAACATGCAATTCTGGTGGAGCACATTCAATTGCCAATATTTTTCCTCTAAGCTGCTTTACGCTTGGCCAAGCAAAGATGTTTTCATCAATTTTTTCAGGCAGTAAGATATGTTTTAAGTAAGGCACAATAAATGGGATAAGGGCTTGTTTATAATCCTCAAAATCATCTTTTTTCTCATTGGCATTTTGAATACGTAAAATGACAAATTCAGTAGGGTGTGTATCAAGGAAAGAAATAAAACACTGGAAAAGGTCTTCTGCCTTGATGTCACTGTGCCATTCACGGTGCGCAATATTCAGATTGCGAGTTAGCCTTAAGTCAAAAAAACGAACGCCACAGTTAAGCTGCTCTGCGAGCGATAATGTCTGGGTTTGGTAATAGGGCTGATCACAAGTTGATGTGATGGCATCGTGAGTCCCCGGGAGCAATAAATCCGTTACGGACAATTCATCTGCGACATACTTTAGCCAATCAATATAATTATTATTGTGCATAGTGCTTACCTAGTCCATTTTCTAAATAGGCAATGAGCCGTTATTGTAACGGCTCATTGTCGTTATCATATCAATGTTTTATTGTGCTTTTTTCATTTTAATCACGGTCCAAGACAGTAAAGCAGCGATTAACGTTAAGACGGATAAGCCAATAAAAACATTACCAATAATATTTGTTGGTGTGAGAATTTCTTTGACGACTTGCCCTTGTTCATTTAATTGTGGGCTAAAAATGATTTTACCTAAAATTAATGGCGCCAGTAGTGCAGGGAGGTAGCCAATTGTGATAGCCAAAGACATTGCCGCGGAAGCATGCTTTTTATCAATCCCAAACTCACCGATCGGGGCATAGTAGACGCCTCGGATCATAAAGCAGCATGCAGAGGCACATAACATCAGGATCATTATGGAGTTACGAACCGCTGGGCTAATGATATTGTCAGGTGCTTGACCCGCCATAAACTCCGTGATTGAGGCGGGGTTCATGTAGAATAAAGTACCAATAGCCGCGAGTAAAATCACCAGAACAAACGACATAAAACGCATAAAATGGGCGGTGGATTTAAACGCTAAAGTGACCAGCAATGTGGATAATAACGGTAACATTCGCAGCGCAATCACCACGGATACAAATACTGCTGCGACGGTTGCGGATGCTCCATAACCTGCCTGTAAGAAACGAGCAAAGTAAGTGCCAGCTGCCACAAAGGTGCCGTAAATACAAAAAACATTAAGGCCTGTTACCCAAACAATCGGTAACTTAATGACTTTTAATACCCCAAGCAGGGCTTCTTTTACTGAGCTTACGGTATCCGCATCTTCACTGACTCGGGCGTCTTTCGGTACAGCTAAAAAAATGAGTATCGCAGTGGCGAGTACAATAATTGATGACGTGATCATCATGGTGCGGCTACTGGCTTCGTAGTAAACCATTGCTGCCCATAATAAACTCATCAAAAATGCCAATAAACCTCGTCCAAACTCAAACATACCGAATGCGACACCTTGGTGCTCTTTGGTGGTTGATAAGCTGACGGCTTTAAAGTTGGCGGGTTTAAATAATACCTCACTGAGTAACAACATAGAGAAAAAGCACAGCAGTAGGGTCGGCATGCTTAAGCCGGGTGAGTTTAAGGCGATGAAAAGGGAAATACAGCCAACGCCGAGTGTAGTGATTAACATAATCACACGGACTTTAAACCTATCACCGACCCAACCGAGAGCCAGGGTACCCAGTAAAATTACTAATCCTTGCATTGAATAGAGTTGGCCTGCTTGTGCGTCAGTGATGCCCATTGCGACAGGAAAGCCGAGTGGTAAGGAGTTCCGCAAATCCCAAAAGGCATACAATAACTGGGCGTTTGCGGTAATAAAAATAAGTTGAATAATGGTGTGTGCTGAAAAACCAAACTTTTTGGCAAGAGTATTCATAATCTATTTTCCACTTATTATAAAGTTTAAGAAAACATAGTGTTATTTTTGATAGCTCGTTTTATTTGTAAGGTACAACGCTTCTTTTTATTTAAGTTGCTTTTTAACTTGGTGGGACTTTATGAAATTTTTGTTTCCTATTTATTTCATGTGAAATGAATAGTCTGAAATGTAGGCGAAATAAAAATAATATACTGTGATCGTTTTCACAGCATGTTAACATTTTTTATCAATAGGTTATTTTACGTAAACATACTGAAATGAAATTTTTATTATAAATTAATAACGGCATAATCATTCTCATTAAAGCCATTTAGGAGTAGCAAATTAACGAGGTTGATTGTGATATAACTATCATTTATTAACTAAAGCCAAATCCAGCACCAAAGTGATAACAAATTTATGTTAGTTTAAGTACAGTCATTGACACTAATGCAGAAACAGTAACAGTTCTTGCCTTGATTATCTTAAGGTAAGTCGATGGAATGATTATAAATGTTATCTACTGGAGGCAATATGAAGTTAAAAATGTGTTTACTCGCCGCTTTACTGACCGCGGGCACAGCTTATGCGGCACAATCCACAGTGGTATTAAAAGAAGCAACACCAACCGGTGATGGCAAAACCATTGGTGAGGTGGTTATCTCTGAAACTGAGTATGGATTACTGTTCACGCCAAAACTTTCAGGTTTACAATCCGGTATTCATGGTTTCCATGTTCACGAAAATCCAAGCTGTGAGCCAGGAGAAAAAGACAGCAAACCCGTTCCTGCACTTAAAGCGGGGGGGCATTTAGACCCAGCAAAAACGGGTGTTCACAAAGGACCATATGATAATTCAGGTCACTTGGGGGATTTACCGGGTCTAGTCGCAGATAGCCAAGGTAATGCCGATTATGCGGTTTTAGCGCCACGCTTAAAAACACTGAAAGATGTGCAAGACCGTGCGCTAATGGTGCATGTGGGTGGCGATAATTATTCTGATAATCCAGAAGCGTTAGGTGGTGGTGGGGCGAGGATGGCCTGTGGTGTCATCAAATAATTTTGCTCGTCATATTTTACGCTGTGGCGTTGTTGGCTGTGCTTGCTAACCCTAGTCACATACTGGTGTATGCTTCTAGGGCTTAGCTTCACTTGCCGCCTAGCCACAACGCAAACTATTTAGAGCAAGGTCTAAACTGTTAAGGGGAGTCCTTAACTGACCGTATTTTACGCTGTGGCGTTGTTGGCTGTGCTTGCCTGTTAAGGGGAAGTCCTTAACTGACCGTATTTTACGCTGTGGCGTTGTTGGCTGCGCTTGCTAACCCTAGTCACATACTGGTGTATGCTCCTAGGGCTTAGCTTCACTTGCCGCCTAACCACAACGTAAACTATTTAGAGCAAGATCTTAATTGTTCAAAGTAATACTTAACTGATGATGTAGTTTGAAAGCTCGGAAAAATGCCGAGCTTTCTTTTTTCCTATTTATCAATCGATTACCAGATACGAATACGTTTTTCAGGTTCTAGGTAGAGGGCGTTGTCTTTATCGACGCCAAAGGTTTGGTACCAATCATCGATATTACGCACAACGCCATTGGCGCGGAATTGGTTTGGGCTGTGCGGGTCAGTCATAATTTTATTACGCTCAGACTCTTTATTCGACAGCTCTTGCCATGTACGTGCCCATGCGATGAAAAAGCGCTGTAAACCTGTTGTACCGTCAATAATCGGTGGTTCACCATTAGGATAATTTTCTTTGGCGAATTGTTTATAGGCACTCAACGCGATATTTAACCCGCCTAAGTCGCCAATATTCTCACCTAAGGTTAATTGCCCATTAACCTTTAAGCCATCAACATCAAATGCATTGTATTGTTCGACCAATTTTTCAGTTTTTTCTTTAAAATGCTTTTTGGCGCTTTCGCTCCACCAATTGCGAAGCTGGCCTGTGCCGTCGTATAAACTGCCTTGGTCATCAAAGCCATGGCCCATTTCATGACCAATAACGGCACCGATAGCCCCATAGTTATATGCAGGGTCAACATTTGGGTCGAAGAATGGCGCCTGTAAAATTGCAGCAGGGAAAACAATTTCATTTTGTACAGGGTTGAAATAGGCATTTACCGTTTGTGGTGTCATTCCCCATTCCCACTTGCGTACAGGTTGGCCCATTTTGCTCAACATATCGTTGTAAGACCATGCAACGACTTGCTTGTAGTTATCCAATAACGAGTCTGGTTTTAAATTAATGCTGCTAAAATCATTCCATTTATCGGGGTAGCCTACTTTTACGGTGAATTGTTCCAGTTTTTTCAGGGCTTCTTGGCGGGTATTTTCATCCATCCAATCGTTATCTTTCAAACGTGAATTAAATGTACCTCGAACATAACTGACTAAATCTTTAATTTTTTCTTTTGATTGTGGGTCGAAATATCTTTCAACGTAAATCTGCCCTAATGGCTCACCTTGTAACGAGTTTACTGTTTGTAAAGCACGTTCTTGACGGGTACGTTGTTTTTCTACCCCGTTGAGTTTTTTCGAATAAAAATCAAAATTGGCATCAGAAACTGCTTTATTTAAATAGCGTGCATGGTCGCTAATATATTGGAATGTTAAATAATCTTTTAATGTGGAAACGGGTGTTTTCGCGAAAATCTTTGCAGTTTGTTCAACAGCGCTATCTGTTTCTACCACCACTTTTTCAAGCTGTTTATCGGTAAGATTGTAGTGATTAATAAAGCCATTCCAATCAAAACCTTGGGTGAAGTTTTTCATTTCAGGCAGTGACATCGCATGGTAGTTTTTGATAGTGTCACGGCGTGCTTCAGGGCTCCAATGCACTGTCGCAATGGCTTTTTCTAACTCGAAGATTTTTTGTGCTTTTTGTTCAACGTCTTTCTCGCCCGCCAGTTTTAACATTGTTGCGATATAGGCGATATAACTTTTTCGTATATCTTGCATCTGCGGGGTGTCATCGAGGTAATAAGTTCGATTTGGCAACCCTAAGCCCCCTTGGCCAACATACAATACATACGTTTCAGGGGCTTTTGCATCTAAATCGACCCAATAAGAAATCAAGGAATTGAAATTTGGGTTAGTCATTAGCTGGCTGATATCCTGATGATTTTTTGCGTTTGCAATCTCAGCTAAATCTTGTTTGATAGGGGAAAGGCCTGCTTTCTCAATGGCATCTTCGTTCAGGAAACTCTGGTATAAGTTACGGATATTACGTTGATTATGATCCAATTCGCGTTCAGATTTTTTCTGAAGCTCATCAATAATTGCCTGAGTTTGTTTTTCGGTATTTAAGTACAAATCAACAAAAGAGTTAATGCGAGGCATACCCGTTGGGATTTTTGCCTTGCTTATCCAGTCTTCATTCACATAACGGTAGAAATCATTTCCTGGATTAATTGTGTCGGATAACACAATTTTTTGTTGTCCATAAGTCACTTCTTTTGCAAGCATCTGAGGTGCAAAGGAAACTGTCGACATACCAATAAGCAGCGCCAACACATTTATACGCATGTAAAAACCTCTCTTCGTTGAGAATATAAAACTCCACTTGGTTTAGTCTACCTTGAAGTGGAAATCCATCAAATTACGTTTTATTTATTGAAACATATCACGAATTAAAGATAACTCGTCTTTGCAATACCTTACGCCCTGACAATGAGCATCATTGAGCTTAGATGAAATTTTATCATCATACTGTTTATTCTGGTTGAAATAATGTTATATTGGTTATATCGAATCGTTCATATATAATTTTTGGTTATAACTAATGTTTTTTAGCTATAGCGAATATATCGTGGTCCAGTAAGGGGTAGGCAGAAATATGAAATTGCAGCAATTACGTTATATTGTTGAAGTCGTTAACCATGACTTAAATGTCTCCTCTACGGCGGAGGGGCTTTTTACTTCGCAACCGGGTATCAGTAAACAAGTGCGGATGTTGGAAGATGAGCTAGGCATCCAAATTTTTGCTCGCAGTGGTAAGCACCTAACGCATGTCACACCTGCAGGGGAAGAGGTTGTTCGCATTTCAAGAGAAGTACTGTCGAAAATTGAAGCGATACGCTCAGTGGCGGGTGAACATACCTACCCAGATCGCGGTACGTTGAATATCGCAACGACTCATACGCAAGCTCGTTATGCGTTACCCCCTGTTATTAAAGGTTTTATTGAGCGTTATCCCCATGTGTCGTTGCATATGCAGCAAGGTACGCCGACCCAAATTGCGGAAGAGGTATGCAAAGGTAACAGTGACTTTGCAATCGCCACGGAAGCGCTTCATCTGTATAGCGACCTTATTATGTTGCCTTGCTACCACTGGAACCGCTGTGTGGTCGTGCAAAAGGATCACCCGCTGGCGACGAAAAAGAATGTGACTATTGAAGATATCGCGGAATACCAAATTGTAACGTATACCCATGGGTTTACAGGTCGCTCTGAACTGGATGTCGCTTTCCAAAAAATAGGCTTAGAGCCGAAAATTATTTTTACAGCAACAGATGCGGACGTTATTAAAACTTACGTCAGACTGGGACTGGGTATTGGTATTATCGCTAGTATGGCGGTTGATGCAGTGAATGACTCTGACCTTGTTGTTATTGATATGCGTGATAAGTTCAGCTATAGCACTACCAAAATTGGCTTTAAACGCACCAGTTTCTTGCGTAGCTATATGTATGATTTCTTATGGCGCTTTGCGCCACATTTGACTCGAGATGTGGTGGATAAGGCGATTGCCATTCGTAATAATGATGAAATTGAAGCGTTTTTTAAAGACATTCAGTTACCGATTATTTAATTTTTGTATTATTGCCCGCCCACCTTTTGGTAGCCACTATTAATTATGTGGCTACCATTAATCATCTTGTTACTGCAAATGCTAACAAAACTGTGTGTTATATGTTTGCCTTTGTTATGCGTAATGCCATTGTCATTACAATGCGGTATGCTTAAAACATAAGTCATCAGTTAGGAGTTAACCATGGCGGCGCAAAATACACGTGATAATGATACGGCAGTTACACGCTCATCATTGAATATACGCATTAAATTAGAAGATAAAATCCTGATTGACCGTGCTGCTAATGCTACCGGAAAAAACCGTACAGAGTTTGTACTCGAAGCCGCTCGTCGAGCTGCGGAAGAAGCATTAGCCGATCTCCGTGTGATTAATGTGAGCCCTGAAGTTTATCAGGAATTTGTTGCTCAATTAGATGCCCCTCCGAGTAATAATGAGGCGCTCAGAAAAACCATGATGTCCAAATCCCCGTGGGAAAAATGACATTGAACCTGACAGCCCCTGAGCCTCTTAATTTAAACCACCGTCTGGATACGTTATCTTCAGGTGAGGAAACGTTGGATCATTGGTTAAAAAATCGCGCGATGGGAAATCAGAAAACGGGCGCATCCCGTACTTTTGTTACCACATCTGATAATACGGTGGTGGGGTATTACGCACTTTCTACAGGCATTATAACCACGAGCCAAGCCGTGGGTAAGTTTCGGCGAAATATGCCAACGGATATCCCCGTTGTTTTACTTGGTCGTCTGGCAGTGGACGTAAACGCGAAAGGTTTAGGCATTGGCAGGGCGCTGGTGAAAGATGCTGCGCAGAGGGTTGTTCAGGCGTCAGGGCTAGTTGGTATTCGAGGAATGATCGTTCATGCACTTTCGGATGATGCTAAACGGTTTTATAAACATGTTGGCTTTGTGCCTTCACCTCTAGACCCCATGATGTTAATGATCACTATAGCGGATCTTCAGCTCGCAATAGGCGCTCACCCAAACTGAAAATAATTACCATCTCTACGCTTTTTTATCCTCATTCACGCTTATCCTTTCCCTTCTTATCTTAAATTCCCTATGATTAATAGGTCTAAACTGCAAATTTGGCACAAAATCTATAAATCAAATTTATAAAGCAACTATGCTTACAATTGGTTAACAAAAAATAATGGCGGTAAATAAATATTATTGCCATAGCCATAAAAACCAAGGAGGAGTTATGTCGTTGAGTCTAAAAACAACAAGTGCCTCAACACTTGTTGTCGGAAACAAGCAGTATAATTACTTCAGTTTGGCACTAGCCGCGAAAAAAATCGGCGACGGTTCAAAGCTGCCAAAATCCCTCAAAGTATTACTCGAAAACCTGTTACGCCATGTCGATGGCACATCTGTTGTTGAACAAGACCTACAAGCGATTATTGATTGGCAAAAAAATGCCCATGCAGATAGGGAGATTGCCTATCGTCCCGCTCGTGTGCTGATGCAAGATTTTACGGGTGTCCCTGCGGTAGTTGATCTTGCAGCAATGCGTGAAGCGGTGAAATCGTTAGGGGGAAATGTTAACCAAGTCAATCCATTATCCCCTGTTGATCTGGTGATTGACCACTCGGTAATGGTGGATGAATTTGCCACGCAAGCTGCGTTTGGTGAAAACGTCGAAATTGAAATGGAACGTAACCACGAGCGCTATTTATTCCTGCGTTGGGGGCAAAAAGCCTTTAACCGTTTCCAAGTTGTGCCACCGGGTACGGGGATTTGTCATCAGGTTAACTTAGAGTACCTCGGTAAAGCGGTTTGGCATGAGGAAATTGACGGTAAGTTATATGCTTACCCTGATACCCTTGTCGGCACCGACTCCCATACTACCATGATCAACGGGCTCGGCGTGTTGGGTTGGGGAGTGGGGGGAATAGAAGCTGAAGCGGCGATGTTAGGTCAGCCTGTTTCTATGTTAATCCCCGATGTGGTTGGCTTTAAGTTAACGGGTAAATTATCGGAAGGTATTACGGCGACTGACCTTGTTTTAACCGTCACTCAAATGTTACGTAAACACGGCGTCGTTGGTAAATTTGTCGAATTCTACGGTGATGGTTTGGCGGATTTGCCTTTAGCTGACCGTGCAACCATTGCGAATATGTCACCAGAATATGGTGCAACCTGTGGTTTCTTCCCCATCGATGAAATTACCTTGTCCTACATGCGACTAACAGGGCGCAGTGACGATGAAGTGGCGCTGGTGGAAGCGTATAGTAAAGAGCAGGGTTTATGGCGCCATTCAGGCGATGAACCTATCTTTACCAGTACCCTTGAATTGGATATGTCTACTGTTGAATCCAGCCTTGCTGGCCCGAAACGTCCACAAGATAGAGTGGAGCTGAGCCAAGTGCCTAAAGCGTTTCGCGGTGCGGTTGAACTCGAAGTCAATAAACAAGATAAAAACGCGCATCCTGAAGTGAAATATCAAAATAAAACGTTTGAGCTTACCGATGGCGCAGTCGTGATTGCTGCGATTACATCTTGTACCAATACCTCAAACCCAAGTGTTTTGATGGCAGCGGGGCTGTTAGCGAAAAAAGCTGTTGAAAAAGGGTTGTCTCGTCAACCTTGGGTTAAATCGTCCCTTGCACCGGGTTCCAAAGTGGTAACGGACTATCTTGCCGTTGCGGGTTTAACCCCTTATTTAGATAAACTCGGCTTTAACCTTGTCGGGTATGGATGTACCACCTGTATCGGTAACTCAGGACCATTACCTGAACCAATCGAAGCGGCGATTAAACAAACCGATTTAACCGTGGGTGCTGTGCTTTCTGGGAACCGAAACTTTGAAGGAAGGATCCATCCTTTGGTGAAAACCAACTGGCTGGCGTCACCACCGCTGGTTGTGGCATATGCCCTTGCGGGTAATATGAATATTAATTTGAAAAATGAACCACTTGGCGTGGATAAACAAGGTAATGATGTTTATCTGAAAGACATTTGGCCGACCAGTGCTGAAATTGCTCAAGCAGTACAGCAAGTTAAAACGGATATGTTCCGCAAAGAATACAATGCCGTATTTGAAGGTGACGATGCGTGGCGCGCCCTCGAAGTTGAAAGCTCGTCAACCTATCATTGGCAGGGGGACTCAACCTATATTCGTCATCCACCATTCTTTGAAGGGATGAAAGCACAGCCTGCGCCAGTTAAAGATATTCATAGTGCCAATATTTTGGCCATTCTGGGTGATTCGGTGACTACTGACCATATTTCACCTGCGGGGAATATCAAGAAAGACAGTCCAGCAGGGCGCTACCTTCAAGAGCATGGTGTTGCGGTTGCTGATTTTAACTCTTATGGTTCGCGTCGTGGTAACCATGAAGTGATGATGCGCGGTACGTTTGCCAATATCCGTATTCGTAATGAAATGGTACCTGGCGTTGAAGGCGGCTATACCTTGCATATTCCGACTGGTCAGCAAATGGCGATTTATGATGCGGCGATGTTATACCAGCAGGAAAAACGCCCATTAGCCATTATTGCAGGTAAGGAATATGGCTCAGGTTCGAGTCGTGACTGGGCGGCAAAAGGAACCAATTTATTAGGTGTTCGTGTGGTGATTGCCGAATCTTATGAGCGTATTCACCGTTCAAACTTAATTGGTATGGGGGTTGTGCCTTTGGAGTTTAAAGAGGGCATGTCTCGTAAAACCCTTGGATTGAAGGGGGATGAACGCATTGACGTCGTTGGCCTACAATCACTGACACCGGGGCAAGACTTAAAAGTGAAAATTACGTCTGGAAACGGTGAGGTCAAAGAGATCACCACGCGTTGCCGTATCGATACAGGCACCGAAATGGAGTATTACCGCCATGGCGGTATCTTGCATTATGTCATTCGGCAAATGCTTCACTAACTTACGCTAATGAAAAACGCCTGTTTGGTTAATACTTACAGGCGTTTTTTATTCCTATCTTATTTCTTAATCTTGTTTTTTCTCAATATTTTCGATGTGGATCTACGTTATGGTGTTAGGTAGATGGTTAAATGTGAGGGAGAAAACCATTCTTTATCCAATCACTTCTGGATGAAGTTCGCCATAAATCAGTTTCTTTGTTTGAATTAATATCCATGTAATGGATTCGGACTCGCTAAATTTATCGAAAACAACGTAAAGGAAATATATATGGCAGATATCAATGAAACCGATTTCTATAAAGGGGCATTGTGGGCAGCAGATATCTTATTAACAACTTCTCATTTTGATGGTTCGAATGAAGAAGTTCGCGATATTTTAGAACATATTCCTAATTTGTATTCTATTGTGATGAGAACACCGGAAACAGAAGTTCATGACTTACGTCTGTATGCGGACAAAGAATTCCCACTTGGCTTAAATGCGGATTACACGGCAATTACCATTGCGCCATTAAAAGAGTATTTTGATATTGTGCCAATGCCGGATCAAAACCCGGAGAGTATTGATTTTGAGGTGGAGTTTTGGGGCGTTGTCGCTAAAACAACAGCGGGTAAAGACGATTTATTGATAGCGGGCTTGCCATCGGCAGAAGTGGCTCAGCATTATGCAAAAACATTAACCCATCAGCTTGATATTCAGCGTGGGAAATAATCAATTGGGTTATTTTTAGGCTCTAGCGGCTTATTTTTTAATCTAAAATGCCAAAAAACCGCGATACTGTGTTTATATCCAGTATCGCGGTTTTGTTATAAGCGAAAAGACTATAAAACCTTACTTTCAGCCAGTTGTAAGGCAAAATAAGTGAAGATTAGGTCAGCCCCTGCGCGTTTAATTGAGCCTAATGTTTCCAATGCGACACGTGTTTCATCAATTGCACCGGCTTGCGCTGCAAATTTGATTTGTGCATATTCACCACTGACTTGATATGCCCCAATAGGTAATTGCGTGTGTTCACGTAAGTCACGGATAATATCGAGATAAGCCCCAGCGGGTTTGATCATCAACGCATCGGCACCTTCACGCTCGTCAATCAGCGACTCATGCAGCGCTTCACGGCGGTTCATTGGGTTCATTTGGTAGGTTTTACGGTCACCTTTTAAGCATGAACCTGCTGCATCACGAAATGGTCCATACAGTGCGGAAGCGAATTTCGTAGAATAGGACATAATTGCAGTATCGGTAAATCCAGCTTCATCTAGCGCATGTCGAATGGCAGCAACTTGGCCATCCATTGCCGCAGAAGGGGCAATAAAGTCTGCACCAGCACGAGCAGCTGCAACCGCCTGTAAACCTAAATTGTGAATAGTGGCATCGTTATCAACAATGTGGTTATGCATCACGCCACAATGGCCGTGGGAGGTGTATTCACAAAAACAGGTATCAGACATAACAATCATTTCAGGCACGGTGTCTTTACAGATACGGGACATACGAGCAACTAAGCCATTTTCTTGCCATGCATCACTGCCGTTGTCATCAAGGTGATGGGAAACACCAAAGGTCATGACGGATTTAATCCCCGCATTTGCGATACGCTCAATTTCATACGCTAAGCGTTTTTCAGGAATACGCATTACCCCCGGCATGCTGTTGATAGGCATGTAGTCGTCAAGCTCTTCCTCAACGAAAATGGGCAAGCAAAGATCATTTACTGACAGGTGAGTTTCTTGGAATAAAGTGCGGAGTTTTTCAGTTTTACGCAGTCTTCTCATGCGTTGAATAGAATGCAGGTTGTTCACAGTATCTCCTTGTAGTTTGATGAATAAGGGAAAGATTGGGTGTTATTCATCAAGGTAATAATATTGGGAACAGTATAAACCTTATAGAAAGAAAGTGAATATAACCATTAAGAAATGGCACACATTGAACGAAGATGAGAAAGAAAAGGGAAGAGCGCAGGCACTCTTCCTTAGTGATGGGCGTTATTGATGTTTAAACAGCATATGGCCCATTTTTTGGGCTTTAACATCCAGATAGTGTTCGTTACTTGGATTACGGCCCACTATCAGTGGTACACGCTCAACCACATTAATTCCGGCCTCACGCATGATATCAATTTTTTTCGGGTTATTTGTTAACAAGCGAACTTCGTTGATCCCCAGTAATTTATACATATCTGAGCACAGCGTAAAGTCACGCTCATCCGCTTTAAAACCTAATTTAAGATTGGCTTCAACGGTGTCTAAGCCCTGATCTTGCAATGCATATGCGCGAATTTTATTTAGCAAGCCAATATTACGGCCTTCTTGGCGATGATAAAGTAATACCCCGCGACCTTCTTTACTAATTTGAGAAAGCGCCGCTTCTAATTGGAAACCACAATCGCAACGTAGGCTAAAGAGCGCATCACCCGTTAAACATTCAGAGTGAATACGGCTGAGAACGGGGGTACCCCCAGAAATGTCACCAAAGATTAAAGCGACATGGTCATGACCAGTTGCAATTTCTTCAAAACCCACCATTAGAAATTCACCGAAAGGTGTTGGAAGTTTTGCTTGAGCAACACGTTTTAGCTGCATTTTTTCATTCATTAGTTAAAGTAACTCTTGCTTAATGTAATAACGTAAATCGATATAAGGTACGGCAAGTATAATATATCGATGCTATATGACGTTTTGCATATAGGGGGCTGGTAATCTTTGCACACGACCAGCGCTGTATTACTATAACAGAGTTAATCGCGAGTGAATGGAATATTTATTTATAAGACGGAATTAATATTTATGGAATACATTGAATGAGAAAGACTATTTCAATCGTCAGCCTGTTCGCTATTTTATTGGTATTGCCACCAATAATAATGCTAATTTTGGGGTGGCAGTGGGCGCCTGAAAACCAATTTAAATCAATGAAGTGGTTATTATGGCTTACCGATACAGCGGGTGCTCCATATAGCATTATTACGTCACTGGCGCTTATTGGTATTATTGTATTCAGACTACGTGCAGAAAAAAGTATTGTATTAAAGGTCGTGATGATTGTTATTTGTGCCTTATTATTGCAACAGGGCACTAAGACATTGCTTAAAAACCATTTCCAAGACCCGCGGCCTTATGTCGTTTGGCTCGAAGAACAATACGATGTGACGCACTCGGATTTTTATGAATTAACACGGTCAGCGCGTGCCAAGCTAATTAAAACAGTCGTTAAACAACATGAAGATATTGCTAAGTGGCAACGCAAGCATTGGCAGGCAGAAACGGGATATTCCTTTCCATCAGGGCATATGCTGTTTGCCGCGGGATGGGCTCTGCTGTTTATCGCCTTTTTTTGGCAAAAAGGCTATTACGGGCTTTCGATTGGCTTAGCGCTCTGGGCTGAAGGGATCGCATTTAGTCGCATGTTGCTCGGTATGCACTGGCCAATCGATGTTATTACATCTGTCTTTATCAGTGCTGTTTTCGCTATATTGGCTTATGGTGTATTTCTGTTGTTAAAACGAAACAAAAAGCCGGTTAATCTTTCATCAATAGAGTGATTGTTGCGTCAAAACGTGTGAAATTTCGGATTGGTATAAAATAAATTACTTTGTCTGGATGCGCGGGAAATGCTACCTTATCAGGTAGATATTATTGAATGGAAATGAACTGATAACGGGAACAAATGTGAAATACTTTCTGATTTTATTACTGGCGGTCGCGTTTTTTATCATCTCGATTACGCTAGGTTCGAGCAATGATCAGGTTATTACATTTAACTACCTGATAGCAAAAGGGGATTTTTCTTTATCAACCCTTCTTGCATCACTTTTTGGTGTCGGTTTTGTGCTAGGATGGCTGGTGTGTGCGGCATTTTATTTACGTACAATCGTTAGCCTGAAAAATGCACGTCGTAAAATTAGACGTCTAGAATCACAATTAGGTGCTGGAGATGATAATATTTCTGACTCAACCTCATTAGTGACGACTCAGAACAAGGAATAATCCTGTATGTTCGAGTTGCTGTTTCTGTTGCTTCCTGTGGCTGCCGCTTATGGTTGGTATATGGGGCGCAGAAGTGCTCAACAAGATAAGCAGCAGCATGCTAACCGCTTGTCCCGTGATTATGTGACAGGCGTGAATTTCCTTTTGTCAAATCAACAAGATAAAGCTGTCGATTTGTTTTTAGATATGCTTAAAAACTATGATAGCTCAGCATTTGAAGCGCATCTTACCTTAGGTAACTTATTTCGCTCTCGTGGCGAAGTTGAACGCGCCATTCGTATTCACCAATCGCTGGTGGAAAGTGCGTCTTTGTCTTTCGAACAACGTCTTTTAGCGACTCAACAACTTGGCCGTGATTATATGACGGCGGGAGTGTACGATCGCGCTGAAAATATGTTCCAACAATTGACTGATGAAGTGGACTTTAAGCAAAGCGCTTTGCAATCTTTACTGAATATTTACCAGTTAACCAGTGAATGGACAAAAGCAATCGATGTTGCAGGTAAATTAGTTAAACTTGGCCATAACGAATTACGTGAGCAAATTGCCCATTTTTATTGCGAACTCGCGACCCAACAATTGGCGAGTGATGACCTTGATGATGCACAAACCTTATTAAATAAAGCTGAACAAGCTGATAAAAACTGTGCGCGGGTTTCCATTATGAAAGGGCGTATTTTTATTGAGCAAGCTGCGTATGAAAAGGCCATTCATGTTTTAAAGCAAGTGTATGAGCAAGATAGGGAATTGGTCACGGAAACATTACCACTGCTCCATGATTGCTATCAACGTACAGGCCAATTGGATGCATGGGAAGATTACTTGCGTCAATGTGTAGCAGGTAATTCAGGCGCGATTGCAGAGTTGTATCTAGCCGATATTATTGTTGAAAAGCAAAATCATGAAGCTGCTGCTAATTATATTAATGACCAAATCCAACGCCATCCAACCATGCGCTTGTTTTATCGTTTAATGGATTATCACCTTGAAGAAGCGGAAGAAGGCCGAGCAAAAGAAAGCTTGATTTTGCTAAGAAAAATGGTGGGTGAGCAAATCCGCACAAAACCTGATTACCGTTGCCATAAATGTGGCTTTACTTCTCGTTCATTATATTGGCACTGCCCATCTTGTCGTTCTTGGGATACGATCAAACCCATTCGCGGGTTAGATGGTCAGTGACAGCGTCACTTTTTAACCTCATAACAACTCATTAAAGGCTATGAAATGATTTCCTCAACTGAGAACCAGACACACTCGCCAATCATCGTGGCACTTGATTATGAAGATGCCAATGACGCACTGGCGTTTGTTGACCGTATTGACCCGCGTGATTGCCGCCTTAAAGTGGGCAAGGAAATGTTCACGTTCAATGGTCCTCAATTTGTCAAATCGCTCCATGACCGCGGCTTCGATATCTTCTTAGATTTAAAATTTCACGATATTCCAAATACCGTTGCTCGGGCTGTTGCTGCCTCTGCTGAAATGGGCGTGTGGATGGTGAATGTGCATGCAGGCGGCGGGGCTCGAATGATGGAAGCTGCACGCCAAGCGCTTGAAGCTTATGGCAAAGACGCACCTTTATTAACTGCCGTGACTGTGTTGACCAGTATGGATGAAACCGATTTGGTGGGTGTGGGGATCCATGATTCACCTGCGGTTCATGCTGAGCGTCTTGCATTACTGACGAAGCAATGTGGCCTTGATGGTGTTGTGTGCTCGGCACATGAAGCACAGCGCTTAAAAAGCTTATGCGGTAAAGATTTTAAATTAGTCACACCGGGTATTCGTCCAGAAGGCAGTGATGTTGGCGATCAGCGCCGCATCATGACACCACAAAATGCCGTTAAAGCAGGGGTGGATTATATGGTGATTGGTCGTCCAATCACTCGTAGCGAAAACCCAGCGTTAACCTTGCAGCAAATCAACCAATCTATTAAAGGCCTCGTATGAGTGATTCAAACAGCCGTCTTGTGTATAGCACAGACATTGGGCGTATTGATGAAGAAAAACCCAAAGTAGAAAGGCCAAAAGGTGATGGCATTGTTAGAATTCGCCGTGAAACATCAGGCCGTAAAGGCAAGGGGGTTTGTGTGGTAACGGGGCTTGACCTTGATGATGCAGAGCTCACAAAACTTGCGGCTGAATTGAAAAAAAAATGTGGTTGTGGTGGCGCAGTAAAAGATGGAAATATTGAAATTCAAGGGGATAAGCGAGATGTCATTAAGCAACTTCTTGAAGCAAAAGGTATGCAAGTCAAATTAGCTGGTGGCTGATTAAAATAATTAAAGAAAAAACGGTGATTGCAGATGTAATCACCGTTTTTTTATGGTTTAAATTGCAGCAAGTTCTTTGAATAATTCAGGGTTTCTTTTTATCGCGACTAACACTTTTGCCGCTAGCCCTGTTGGGTTACGTCGCTTTAATTCCCAGCTTTTAATGGTATCGACGCTAGTTCCTAATGCGTGAGCCAATTCGCTTTGTGAAACATTGAGTTGTTCTCTAATCGCTTTGACATCAGCCACTTCATAACGGGTGACCTTAGCAGCTTTTTTCGTACCGTTTTTGATTTCAACCGCTTCTTCTAAAGAGGCTTTTAATTCATTGAAAATACTCATGTTATACCTCTCCTTTAAGTATTATTGTGAGTTTTTTTAATTCTGCTTTTTCTTTGTCAGTGAGTGTGTCTTTTTCACTTTTAGGATAAGCCATTATAAAATATATAATTTCTTTAGTAGCTAAAAAATAAATGACCCTTGCACTGCCACTTTTTCCTTGATTACCCACCGCCATTCTAATTTTGCGTAGCCCACCCGTTCCTTGGATGAGGTCGCCTTTGTCTGGCCATGCAATGAGTTGATTTTGTAGTGCTCTAAGTTCTTCCGCTGTGGCAATGGTTTGTATTTGTTTGGTGAAAAAAGTGGTTTCAATAAATTCAATAGCATGGCTCATCGGGCTCCCTCCCTAAAATAGATTTAATTAGTGTACTTTGTACACTTTTAGCGGTCAAGTATTATCTCTGATAAGACTAGTTTTAGGTAACTTAAAATAAAATAGCGCCAAAAGAATGGCGCTATTTAGAGAATGTGGGGAGAGTTTATTGTGAGTTATTTGCCAACTTGGTGACCAATGATCCCACCAATAGCAGCACCGCCTACCGTACCAAGTGAGCTTCCCCCGGTAAGTACAGCGCCTCCGACAGCACCGACACCTGCACCAATGGCGGTATTTTTATCGCGCTTAGACATGTTGGAACATGCGCTCACGCTAATAGCGACAGTTGCGATAACCATAAATGATAAAATGCGTTTGCTGACAGTATTCATTTTTTAATCCTTAACACGTATTAAACAAATCATAAATTAGCATGTTAGGTAAGTTTACGAATAAGAATAATCAGGAAAAAATAGCGAATAATGGATGAAATTTAACGTTAAATGCGAATTAATCGCTATAGACTAGATCTCAAACGAAGAAAAGACCATAAGCGTTCACTTATGGTCTTTTAAAGATAGCATAAAAAGTATTATTCTGCTGGGCGAGCTACGATATTACGTGTTTCCATACGAACTTCCGCAATGGTGACATTAATAATATCATTGAGTTGATACACTTTTTCGCCTTTAACCAGAACACTGCCGGTTTCTTGGCTACATTGAATTTCATCACGAACACTGTGAATAAATGGTGCAGGGACAAACGCTACAGCCCCGTTATCGACTAAGCGAACACGTATACCACCGCGGGTAATATCAATGATTTCTGCTGGGAATTTTGTGTCAGTACCTTCAAATGGTTTTAGGTAGCGAGAATAGAGCCAATCACCCACATCACGCTCAGCCATACGGTTTGCACGGCGGCGCTCTGCCAATTTAATGGAAAGCTCTTCAGTGGGCTTATCCGTTGAAGGCTTGCCAGCAATAATGGATTTCAGTAACCGATGGTTAACGATATCGGTGTATTTACGAATAGGTGATGTCCAGGTTGCGTAAGCGTTAAAACCAAGGCCAAAGTGAGGGCCAGGATCGGCTTTAACTTCCGCAAAGGTTTGGTAACGACGAATTCGGCTATCTAAGAATTGGGTAGGCTCTGCATCAAGCTTACGACGCAGTTGGCGGAAACCTTCCAACGATAACAGCGATTCTGCGGTGGTTTCAATACCATTATCTTTTAAAGTTTGAACAACCTGCTCAATTTGCAGCGGTTCAAAGCCCATATGCACGTTGAAAACACCAAAGCCTAATTTTTCTTTTAACACGCTGGCTGCACAAAGGTTAGCGGTGATCATCGCTTCTTCAACAATGCGGTTAGAACTGCGGCGACTTTCTGAGACGATATCAATGACATTGCCTTTATCATCGAGCACAAAGCGGTAATCAGGGCGGTCTTTAAAGACTAATGCATTGGTTTCACGCCAGTGTAAGCGTTTATCTGCCATTTCTTTTAATAGCAAAATTTGTTGCTTATCGGCGTCATTGGCCGGTTGCCAAGTGCCAGTTTCTTCAAGCCAATCAGAGACCTCGTCATACACTAATTTGGTTTTTGACTCGACCCAAGCACTGAAGAACTCAATATTGTCATCAATGCTGCCATCTGCATGAATTTGCGTCACACACACTAAAGCAGGGCGGCGTTCATTTGGGCGCAAGGAACATAAATCATCTGACAATTGACGCGGCAACATTGGAATATTGAAACCAGGTAAATAGTTAGTATAAGAACGTGCAAGAGCCAGTTTGTCTAATTCACTGCCTTCTTGGATATAGCTGGTTGGGTCTGCGATAGCGATAAATAATTTAAGGTCGCCATCAGCGGTTTTCTCAACATACAGCGCATCATCCATATCTTCAGTGCTAGCGCTATCGATGGTCACAAAATGTAAGTCAGTTAAATCAACGCGTTCAATGCCTTGATCATCTCGCTCACTTTCAACCATTTGCGGCTCATCACGGTCTAATTGGTGACGGCGTAACGTTACCCACCATGGCGCAAAGTGGTCATCGCCTTCAGTGATATATTCAGTGATATCTGCGTAAAAGCTTTTATCGCCTTTTAAAGGGTGACGGCGCATTTGAGCAACGACCCAATCATCTTGCTTAAATTCGTGGGTAATGCCATTAACAGGGCGACATAAAATCATGTCTTTCAGTAAAGGATGATCGGGGATAACAAATAAGCGGTTGTCGTTTTCTTTTTTCTGAATTTTACCGACAAATCTGTCTAAAAAAGGCTCGACTAGCTCTTCAGGCTCAGCAAACTCACGGTCTTTATCCGTATGAACAGCAGCGATAACACGGTCACCGTGCATCACTTTTTTCATTTGCGGAGGTGGAATAAAATAGCTTTTTTGGCCATCGACTTCTAAAAAGCCAAAACCTTTTTCAGTGCTTTTTACTAACCCTTCAACACGAGGTGTTTGGGCATGTAATGTTTGTTTAAGTTGCGCGAGCAGTGGGTTGTCTTGAAACATACTTACCGTTTTATTAAGTTTGAGTTTGGCTCTATTGTTACGTAAGACAAAGTCTTAGAGCAAGGAAAAAATGCGTTGTGCTTATGATTAGCACGATGACCTATCTTTTTCGTCAGAGAAAGCACGATATCGTTAATCTTCTGGGTAAACTTTGTCTTTAAATTCACAGAGATCTTCGATAATGCATGAGCCACAGCGCGGCTTGCGTGCGATACAAGTGTAACGCCCATGGAGAATAAACCAGTGATGGCAATCAACTTTAAATTCAGCAGGGACGACTTTCAGTAATTTTTCTTCGACGGCCACAACGTCTTTACCTGGGGCAAAGTTGGTACGGTTGCACACGCGAAATATGTGGGTATCAACGGCGATGGTTGGCCAGCCAAAGGCCGTATTAAGAACGACATTGGCGGTTTTACGACCAACTCCCGGAAGGGCTTCCAGGGCTTCACGGTTTTCGGGGACTTGGCTATTATGCTTTTCAATCAGTATTTTGCAGGTTTTATAGACACTTTCGGCTTTGGTATTAAATAGGCCAATGGTTTTAATGTATTCTTTAATGCCATCAACACCGAGCGCCATGATTGTTTCTGGGGTATTTGCCACAGGATAAAGCTTAGCGGTCGCTTTATTGACACTGACATCCGTCGCTTGGGCGGATAATAACACAGAGATCAATAGCTCAAACGGGGAGCTAAATTCTAGCTCCGTCGTTGGGTGCGGGTTATCGTCTCGAAGGCGAGTTAAAATTTCAATACGTTTTGATTTGTTCATTGCTCACATTAATTTATAGATTAAGAAAGATGACCGCCGCAACCTTGTTGTTTTTCATATTCACGTACGGGCTGATGATCGGCTTGCAAAGCCGCTCTTTTTTTCATTTTTTCATCAATTAAATATTTTGCTGCTAACAATAGGGCAAGGCCAATAAAGGCACCCGGTGGTAGCATAGCGAGTAAAAATGGAGAATCAAGGTGAATAACTTCAATGCGTAATGAGGTTGCCCATGAGCCTAACAGTAAATCCGCCCCATCAAATAAGGTGCCGTTACCTAAAATTTCACGGATAGACCCTAAAACAAACAAGGTCGCCGTTGCCCCTAAGCCCATCGCAAAGCCATCAATTGCAGATAATGAGACGGGATTACGGGATGCATAAGCTTCTGCACGGCCAATAACAATACAGTTCGTCACAATCAACGGAATAAAAATCCCCAGTGATTCATATAAACCAAAGGCATAAGCATTGATTAACATCTGTACAGCACTCACCACCGAGGCAATGATCATCACATAGATTGGGATACGAATTTCAGAGGGCACCCAACGGCGCAGGGCAGAAACAGCAACGTTTGTACATATTAATACCAGTGTTGTTGCAAGGCCAAGCCCAAGTGCATTGGTTGCTGTTGATGAAACCGCTAATAGTGGACAAAGCCCTAATAGCTGTACCAAAGCAGAGTTATTTTTCCATAACCCTTGAACTAATAAATCTTTAGACTCACTCATTATTCTTCCCCACAAGTTGGGTAAATTGCTAATTCTTGCGGAACAGTTTGCATGAAGACCGCAGTTCGTTTTGTGGCATTGACCACTGCTCTTGGTGTGATGGTGGCACCGGTGAATTGGTCGAATTCACCCCCATCTTTTTTGACTGCCCATTTGGGGTCATTTGGCGATTCGATTTTCTTTCCACTTAAATGGGTGATCCAATCAGAAATACGCGTTTCAATTTTATCGCCAAGCCCCGGCGTTTCATGGTGTTCAGTGACTCGGACACCTAAAACGGTACCGTTAAAATCGGCACCTACCAACAAGTGAATTGCGCCTGAATAGCCATCCAATGCTGTGGTTTCTAGCGCTGCGGCAACAGGCTCACCATTTTTACGGGCAATGTACAAACGCCTCGGCTGTTTATTGCCTAATATCGCTTCATTTGTGACGAGATAACATTCTTTCGTTAAGTCATTATCATAGAGGTCACTGGGGACGACTTGATCGAGCAGTTTCTTCTGAACGATAGCGGCTTGCTCAGCAATAATGTCTTTCGTTAAAGTATAGACCGCTGCACTCAAGGCTGTAGTTCCTGCGGCAAATATGGCAAGGATTGTTCCGTGACGTCGCATTGTATTTAACATGTTGGCTCCTTATTTATGTCCGTAGGCACGCGGTTGAGTGTAATAATCAATTAACGGCACGGTGATGTTGGCCAGCAATACAGCGAAGGCAACGGCATCAGGATACCCGCCATAGACGCGGATCACCCACACTAAGAAACCAATAATCACACCAAAAATAATCCGTCCTTTTGGTGTTGTTGAGGCAGTAACCGGGTCGGTTGCGATAAAAAACGCACCTAACATGGTGGCACCTGATAATAAATGAACCAACGGAGGCGCATAACGGCTATCATCAATCAGATAACTGATTACTGCGAAAACAGCCAGTGTACCTAAGAATGATAGCGGAATATGCCAACTAATAATGCGGCGGTTAATCATGATCAAACCACCAATAAGATACGCAATATTTACCCACTGCCAGCCAATACCCGCTAATGAGCCTTGCAAGATAGGTTGTTGCAATACATCAGAGATAGGGTGTGTTAGCAAGCCCGTCTTAAAGCTATCCAGAGGCGTGGCTTGGCTCATGCCATCTATGCCTGTTCGCAACTGATCAAGCGTTACCCCCGAAGAGGTGTGCCCACTGAAGATTACTGACAAGCTATCTATGGCGGAGATATGCATATTTTGCAATTCTTGCGGGGGTAGCCAGTTGGTCATATGCACAGGGAATGATATCAATAATACAACGTAGCCAACCATAGCTGGGTTGAATGGGTTTTGTCCCAATCCACCATAACATTGCTTGGCAATGGTAATTGCAAAGAATGTTCCTAATACAATCAACCACCAAGGTGATAACGGCGGTAGGCTGATCCCAAGTAATAGAGCCGTGACAATGGCAGAATTATCTTTAAGAACAGGAACAACAGGCTGCTTGCGTAAGCGTATGGAAACAGCTTCAGTGACAAGCGCTGTGAGCATAGCTAAAACAATTTGATAGAGCGTACCGATACCAAAAAAGTAAATTTGTGCCGCAATTCCTGGAATGGCAGCAAGAAGTACCCAAAACATTACTAAGCTGGTGCTTTGGTTATTATGAGTAAATGGTGCGCTTGCAATTTTTAGTCGGCGATTTTTCGCATCAATTGGCCTAAATTTCATTTCGTTATCACTTACTCTGTTATCGTTTGTTCATTGTGCTTTTCAGCTTGTTTCGCTTTGACGCGGGCAATCGCAGCAGCAACTGCAATTTTGCGAGGGTCGGTCTCTTCCTCAATGGGTTGGTCAGCCGCAGGCGATAATTCATCAACTGCCGCTTGTGCCTGCGCCGCTTTTTTGGCTTTCGCACGGGCAATGGCAGCCGCTACAGCCGCTTTACGTGGGTCGACGTCGGTTTCAACTGGAGCTTCAACCGCAGGCTCAGTTTGCGCCTGTGCCGCTTTTTTGGCTTTTGCACGCGCTATTGCCGCCGCTACAGCCGCTTTGCGCGGGTCGACGTCGGTTTCAACTTGTGCTTCAACCGCAGGCTCAGTTTGCGCCTGTGCCGCTTTTTTGGCTTTCGCACGGGCAATGGCAGCCGCTACAGCGGCTTTGCGCGGGTCAACGTCGGTTTCAACTGGAGCTTCAACCACAGGCTCAGTTTGCTCCTGCGCTGCTTTTTTGGCTTTCGCACGGGCAATGGCAGCCGCTACAGCCGCTTTACGTGGGTCGACGTCGGTTTCAACTTGCGCTTCAACCGCAGGCTCAGTTTGCGCCTGTGCCGCTTTTTTGGCTTTTGCACGCGCTATTGCCGCCGCAACGGCCGCTTGGCGTGGGTCAACATCAGGTTCACTAACAGGAACATTAACTTGCTCATTAGCCTGTTTTTCAGCTTGTTTGGCTCGAGCTTGTGCTTTTCGCGCTTCACGGGCTGCAATAACTGCGCTGTTATCTGGCAATTCGCCTGAAACAATTTTGATTGGTTCTTGGCTGGCTGTTTGTTTTGCTTTCACTCGCGCCAATGCCGCATTTACTGCGTCTTTATCTGCGCTTTCAACTTGAACGGCTGCTTTTTTATGGCGTTCTTCGCGAGCAAGTTTATCTCGCTCCATCCGCTGTTGTTTCGCCTCAAAGCGTAATTTTGCTTCTGCCGCACGGCGTTCTTCTTGTGCGATCTCGCGAATTTCTGCTTTTTCTTGGCGATAGTATTGGACTAGTGGAATATTGCTTGGGCAAACATAAGCGCAAGCACCACACTCGATGCAATCAAATAAATTGTGTTTTTGCGCTTTTTCATGCTCATCACCTTTGCTGAACCAGTATAGTTGTTGAGGTAATAAAGCCGCAGGGCAGGCATCAACACATAATCCACAACGGATACAGGCTTCTTCAAGGGCTGTTGGCCCCATTTCTTCCATTGTTGGCACTAAAAGGCAGTTACAAATTTTGACTACGGGGACATTGAGGTCGGGTAGGGTAAAGCCCATCAGTGGGCCACCCATGATCACCATTTGTTCCGGTTCAGGGTTAAATCCCGACTGTTGCAGTAAGTGTTTCACTGGCGTACCTAAACGCGCCCAGAAATTACCCGGTTGGGAAATTGCTTCACCTGTTACTGTCACAACACGCTCAATCAATGGCTGACCATCAATCACAGCCCGTTTAATGGCGACAACTGTCCCCACGTTTTGCATCAATACCCCAATTTGGGATGAACGAGCGCCAGATGGCACTTCTTTACCCGTTAAAATTTTTGTTAACTGCTTAGCGCCCCCTGAAGGGTATTTAGTGGGGATCACGCGAACAAAAATTTTGTCATCTTGTCTTGTAATGGCCTTATTCAGAGCTTGGATAGCTTCTGGTTTATTATCTTCAATACCAATCAATACTTGGTCTGGATTTAATAAGTGTTGTAAGACGCGGCAGCCTTCAATCACCTCTTGGGCATGCTCTTGCATTAACCTATCATCGGCGGTGATATAAGGTTCGCATTCAGCAGCGTTGATAATTAATGTTTTAATTGCATCTTTACCGCCGGCTAATTTAGATGCCGTCGGGAAGCCTGCGCCGCCTAAGCCAGCAATCCCAGCTTGCTCAATTTTATGCAGTAATTCTGCTTTGGTTAACTGTTGGTAATCTGGAACTGGTGTTAATGGGCACCAAGCGTCTTGGCCATCAGATTCAATGCGTACACATAATTCTTTTAAGCCAGAAGGGTGCGCTGTCACCATGGGTTCAATTGAGGTAATTGTTCCTGACGTTGACGCGTGAACAGGTACTGTGCGGCCAAGGCCACGTGTTAACGGCTGGCCTTTAAGTACGGTATCACCCACTTGCACAATAAGCTCGCCTTCCGGGCCTAAATGCTGTTGCAACGGGATAATCAGCTCATTAGGTACTGTTGCAACGCGCATAGGAGTACGGCTGGATTGCAACTTCATTTCAGGCGGGTGAATACCGCCGTCAAAATCCCAGATATTGTCTTTTTTCAACCAGTTGAATAATTTACGCATGGGAGTTCTCCCTCGCTGGCATCACAGGTTGTTCAATAGGGTCAACCGAAATATTCTTCACAGGAATGGTATTTAAGTCCCACTTCCAGTTTGCAGTCGTTGTTTTCACGGGCACAAGTTCAATACAGTCAGTTGGGCAGGGCGCGACACACAAATCGCACCCGGTACATAAATCTTCAATTACGGTATGCATGGCTCGAGTGGCACCAACAATGGCATCAACAGGACAAGCTTGGATGCATTTTGTGCAACCGATGCAATTTTCTTCATCAATAATGGCAACTTTACGAACAGGGTTCTGCGCGGCCTCATCACCGTCAATAGGTTGCGGGTCGACATTCAGCAATTCTGCTATTTTTAGCATAACTTGCTCGCCACCAGGGGCGCACTTGTTGATCATTTCACCATTATTCGCCACCGCTTCAGCGTAAGGGCGGCAACCAGGGTAGCTACATTGGCCACATTGGCTCTGAGGCAAAATCGCTTCAACTTGCTCGACAATCGGGTCGGCTTCCACTTTAAAACGTAATGAGGCATAGCCTAAAATTAGGCCAAAAATTAAGCCAAATACAGCTAATATACCGATGGCAATCCAGACAGACATCATTAGAATTTCACCAAACCACTAAAGCCCATGAATGCAAGGGACATCAGCCCTGCAGTGATCAGGCCAATGGAAGAACCACGGAATGGGGCAGGGACATTGGCAACAGCAAGTCGCTCACGGATAGCGGCAAACAAGACCATAACAAGAGAGAAGCCCACTGAAGCACCAAACCCATACACCGCAGATTGCAAGAAGCTATGGGACATATTGATGTTTAACAGTGCGACACCTAAAACCGCGCAGTTTGTTGTGATCAAGGGTAAGAAAATACCTAATAACCGGTATAAGGTAGGGCTTGTTTTTCGCACAACCATTTCTGTAAATTGCACCACAACAGCAATCGCAAGGATAAAGCTCAGCGTGCGCAAATAGAGAAGGTCAAGAGGAATAAGAATTAACGTATCAATTAACCATGAACTTATGGAAGCCAGCGTCATAACAAACGCAGTTGCAAGCCCCATACCAATGGCAGGTTCAAGTTTTTTTGATACACCCATAAATGGGCATAACCCGAGGAATTTAACAAGGACGAAGTTGTTAACCAGCACCGTACCAATAAAGAGTAATAGATAATCAGTCATGCTATTGCCTGAAATGAAAATATAAAGAACAAAAACTGGCCGAAGCCAGTTAAACTGCCATTATGATATCAAGCAATTTTTGTGATGCTTATCGATCTTGTGTGAAAGTCATTTTAACTCGTTGAGAACGTTTTAAATAAGGGACAAAGAAGCCTGCACCTAATAGGGGCCAAGCAAGGACTTGCAGAGCAGTGTTGTCATCAATCGGTGAAAAGGCAAATGTTTTCAGGCCTAATAACAATAAGATAAGCAGCCAAATCGTGAAACGGCGGGGGAAGTGCTTTGAACGAGAAAACATTAGCTGAAGCACATGAACACTAAAGATTGTCATACCAATCGAGATGGCAAATGACAAAGACCACGCGGCAGGAATAAAACTTGTCCAACCATCGACTGTGGTAATGATTTCATACAGCTTGATGCAATACATTACCGTCATGCTACAAACCGCTAAGAAGGTTAGCAGCAAGTAGATTGCAGGAACCAAAAGCCAACCCGTCAGGCGGTTAGCGTCATAAACTGAACTCATAAATAATTATCCATTTTTAGCCAATCGCAATAGATTTCACAATTCTATCATAGATTTATTTGCCAACTCATTCCTTCTAATGCTACTTTTCGATGTTTATTAATATCCGCAGTGATTAAAAAAACTCGGCATAATGATGATGAGCTCATGATCTTTAAAGATCTAGTGAGGATCTTCATTAAAGATGGCTGTTTTATATTGCAAATGCGTTTTTATCCCGAACTTACTAAATTGACGTTGTTACGCTGCCAAAGGCATGTGACGCTGTCACTTTTATGGATTCTGGGATGCTGAGATTTTTTCCATTGAAAAATGAATTATTACGGCTATCTTTTAAGGCTAAAACCGATTTTAAGGCCAACTAAAACGCTGGCTTTTGTTATGGACAAGCAAATGAACTTACTGGCAAAACTGAGAATTGACCCTTTTTTACTGATCATGATTTGTGTTGTGATTGTGGCAAGCCTATTTCCTTGTGAAGGTGATATTAAAACAGGCTTCCAATACCTCACTACTGCGGCGATAGCATTATTGTTCTTTATGCATGGTGCTAAATTATCGCGTGAATCAATCATGGCAGGGATAGGGCACTGGCGCTTACATCTACTTGTATTTGCAAGTACGTTTATTTTGTTCCCCATTATTGGTCTCGGTTTAGCCGTTATTGTGCCTGCATGGATGTCACCGACGGTTTATATGGGCTTCCTTTACTTGTGCGCATTACCCGCAACGGTTCAATCTGCTATTGCGTTCACTTCCGTCGCCGGTGGGAATATTGCCGCGGCAATTTGCAGTGCTTCCGCATCAAGTATTTTAGGCGTTTTCCTTTCACCTATCTTAGTTGGGCTTTTGATGGATGCAGATGGTAGCCAAGCAATGGACACACTCAATGCTATTGGCTCTATTCTCATGCAGTTAATGTTGCCATTCGTTGTAGGGCATTTATCACGTCCATTAATTGCTAATTGGATTAATCGCCATCGTAAGTTAGTGAATATGACTGACCGATCTTCGATATTACTCGTCGTTTATGTGGCATTTAGTGAAGCTGTAGTCGAGGGAATTTGGCAGAAAATTGATGCATACTCGCTGTTGATGATTGTTGTTGTGACATGCATTATTTTATTTATTGTCATAGTGGTGAATACGTTAGCGGCGCGTTTATTTGGCTTTAGCAAAGAAGATGAGATTACGATTGTTTTCTGTGGGTCGAAAAAGAGTTTGGCAAATGGTGTTCCGATGGCTAATGTATTATTCCCAGCGGCAACGGTAGGGGTAATTTTGCTGCCGTTGATGATATTCCACCAAGTCCAATTAATGGTGAGCGCGGTATTAGCCCAGCGTTATGCAAAACGTTTAACAAAGTAAATGTTGTAAAAAACAGCTTGAATAAGACGTTTATTTAAGCTGTTTACCTATATTTATTCTTTTTATCTTTTTGATGAGTTTAGTTACAACATACTATATGTTTTATTCAATAACCTACTTTAGCATCGAAATAGATATTTAATGGCTTAATAGGGTGAAGTGGAGCAAAGTGTGAATGGTATTGAAGGAAGAACTCAAAGAAAAGGCATCATTCGATGCCCAAATCATTATTTTTTACTGATTAACGGTTAGCGGCTTTTTGTGTTAAAGCTGCTTTTTCGCTATCAGATAAAAATGCCATTGTTAATCCGTTGCGTTGAGCTTGTTCAATCTGGGCTGCTGTTAAACCAGCTTGCGGCGCTGCAACTTCATATTCATGGCGCAGCTCAATACCTTGTACGGCAGGGTCATCAGTATTAATCGATGCTAAAACACCGTGTTGTAAAAAGGTTTTGAGAGGGTGCTGTGCTAATGAAGGCACGGTACTCGTTTGGATATTCGACGTTAAACAGCTTTCCATACCAATTTGGTGCTGTACTAAATATTCAATTAGAGCAGGGTCTTCAATGGCTTTTACTCCATGACCAATACGTTGTGCACCTAATTCTTTGATTGCATGCCAGATACTGGCAGCACCCGCGGCTTCACCTGCATGCACCGTAATATTTAACCCCGTATCACGAGCTTTGATAAAATGTTCTTCAAATAGTGCACCAGGGAAACCTAACTCATCGCCTGCAAGATCTAAAGCACATAACTGATTACGATGTGCAAGTAAGCCTTGCAACTCAGTAGTACAGGCCTTTTGCCCAAATGTACGGCTCAAGATACCAATGAGATTAATTTTAATATCATACTGGCGACAACCCGCTTGCACACCATCAATAATCGCTTCCACTACACCTTCAACTGGCAACTGGTGCTTCATGGCCATGTAATAAGGTGAAAAGCGTAATTCTGCGTAATCGATACCTGCATTGAAGGCGTCTTCTACGTTTTCAAACGCAACGCGACGACACGCATCTAAATCAGCAAGAACAGCCACACCCCAATCTAATTTTGTTAAGAAACCAACTAAGTCAGCTTCTTGACCTATAATTTGCACGTGAGGCCGAAGTGCTTCAAGTTCAGTGGCAGGTAACTGAATATTGTGTTCTTTCGCTAAGGAAAGGATGGTTTCTGGACGGATATTACCATCAAGGTGGCGATGTAAGTCGGTTAAAGGGAGATTTGTTTTTATCACGGAATGATCCTTTTTCTATTTTCTTTCCTTATTTTGGCGGTAATAGCGGCAAAAGCAATTTTAAATCACGAAAAATGTGAAACGTGTTTATTTATTACATTGAAAATGTGATAAATATCACGTTAATTCCATGGGATAAAAAAAACGCCAATCAAATTGACTGGCGCTTTTAATCTTTTCAGATATTAGAAATTAATTAGCTGGCGCTTCTTGCGGAGCAGGTGCTAATTCTGGAGTTTCCATTTCTGGAGCTGGTTCAGCCTCAGGTGCTGGCTCAGCTTCATACTCTAAAGCATCATCTGGGTTAGACATTACTTTCATCTTAGTCAAGAATTCAGCTAAGGTGTATTTATCGTTGTTGAATGTCAGGTCATTACCTGCAAACTTGATAGTCATAGTTAAATCATTTTCGCTATCAATCATCCAAGGTGATTTTTTCTGTTTTGCTTTTTCAGCGCGTTCTTCGTCAGTCATGAACATTTCTTCAAATGGGGAAGAGAACATGTCAGACGTTAACATTTGCTGTACGCCTTCAAACTCAGACGTGACCATGCCTTTCATTTCTTTTTTCGTATCAGCATCAACTGGCACACCTTGGTCGATGATCATGGTTTGAGTCATGGATTCAATCAACATAGGTTTGTTCAGTTTCAGGTTGAAATCAAAAGAAGAAATCAGTTGTTTGATTGCTTCATCAACTTTGTTAGACATAGCTAATGCAGTGATTTCGTCTTGGTTCCATTTGTTAAATGTGATATTTAAGTCAACAGAACTTTGGCCAGCATCATTTTTCCAGTAGAACGGGCTAACAGAGAAAACAGGCTTGCTTTTCATCAGCTCAGGCAATGTCGTAGACATCATTTCCATAGCTAAACGCTCAGTAGCTTCTGTCGGATCGCCACTTGCTAAGCCTTGCGCTAATGCTTCGTTGTATTGCTCAACAAATTTACCTAATGCTTTTGCATCTAATTTTTCAATCGCAACCGTTAATGCACCTGAGCCTAAGTTTTGCTCTAACGCTTTTAAGTCTGCGATACTGTAAGAAATGTTTCCTTTAACATCTTCCCCAGTAATAGAGGTATCACTTGAGATTTTGAAATCTTTAAATGAGAATTTGGTATCAGGGATGTTAAAGTCAGTGTCAGCAATCACAAACTCTTGCTTACCTGTGTAGAAACCGTACTGAGATTTCGTCACATTAGAGACGAGTTTTAAGCCTTTTAATGTCATGGTTTCAGTTTTATCTTTCTTACCAATGACTAAGCTATCAGTAATTAAAGATGCATCAACCGCAGCAAGATCAGCTGTTGTTGAAACATCAAACTTAGAGCCACTGAAAGAAACGGTTGCATCATCTTTAGTGTATTCAACAGGAATTAACTCTAAGTTAGTGTCAATGCTTTTGCTGTAACCAATAACGGCATTACCATGAATAAATGGTTTACCCTTGGTTGCTTCAAATAATTCTTTAGTTGTCGCGTTGTTCGCTAATTCAACTTGGGTCGCAGCTAATTTAGGCATTAAATTAAACTTAGCAACCTGTGAAATAGGGAATGGACCATGGTCGATGTTCGCTTTAAATACGATTGACTCATCAGGTGTCGCTGAATCCGCAGAGGTAATTACGATATCTGCTTGTGAAGAGAAAACACCTTTTTTGTAGTTTTCTAATTTAAAGTTCACACCTGATTCAGGTACATTTACAGCAAAAAAATCGTTGGTTTTCAGGATGACTCTATCAAGTTCATCTTTAACTTTAGAACCTGTATACCATGATGCACCGGTCCACACTGCGCCCAGAGCAACGATAACACCAACCGCGACTAATGACTTTTTCATTATAAACATCCATCCTTTCAGCACGTTTTTAACGCACTTATAAATTTGTATAAGTTTTATATAACCGCCTTAATCCTGCATAAGGCGGTTAATACAGAATATGACACTAAAGATTAAATACTCGGGCTAGTTTACCATTACCTTTAATGGTAACACTTTCCTCATACGCAGGTAGAAAAACAGACTCACCAGAATCAATGCTAATTTCTTTGTCACCTGAGTTTAAAACTAACTCGCCTTCAATACAGAATAAAATTGAGGCTGTATCATTAGTTAGGGTAACTCCCGAGTGGTTAATAGAATATATATTAAATGAAAAATCTTCTACTGGAATATGATATTTCCAGATATTTCCAGATTTTTCGGGCGTATTTAACAAATTATGAGCAGCTGTAGGCTTAAAATCGATATTGGCAATTAATTCAGGGATATCGATATGTTTATTTGTGAGACCTGCACGTAACACATTATCCGAATTAGCCATTACCTCTAAACCAACACCTTCTAAATAGGCATGTGGTGTTCTTGCGTACAAAAACATAGCTTCGCCAGGTTGGAGTTCAATAACATTTAAAAGAAGAGGGGTGAATAAGCCATTATCTTCTGGATATAGACTGACCATCTGCTTTATTGAATCCCAAGGCTCTCCTTGGCGGCTATTTAACGCTGCTTTTAATACACCTAGTGCTAACTCTTTTTGTTCTCCTGCCAGATTAAGAATTTGTGCAAATAATCGCGCAAGTTTTTCTTCAGTTGGTGACTGTACAAATAACTGAATATCAGGATGAGCAGCAGAAACAAAATCAAGTAAAGCCGCAATTTCACCTAGTGGTCGAAATGCATTCATAGCTTTAAATGCTGTTAACGCATAAATTAACTCAGGCTTATGATTGTCATCTTTGTAATTACGGATGGGGGAGTCCAATGGAATACCCGCTGCATTCTCTTTAGCAAATCCCACTTCGGCATACGCCTTATTGGGATGAACTTGCACTGACAAAGGTTGAGCAGCGCAAAGCACTTTAAATAGGAACGGTAATCGGTGATAGGCTTGAGCAACCTTTTTGCCCAAATAGGCTTCTGGATTGCTTTCAATTAGCGTATTTAAGGGCGTTGTTTGACCGTTTTGGCTATCAACGACGTCTGAACTTGCTTTGGGATGTGCGCCCATCCAAAGCTCAGCCATTGGTAAATGGTCTGGATTTGGTACGCCATAGAGTTGGGTTAGGGCTGTTTTACTGCCCCAATCATAATTTTGGACTTTGTTTATCATTTTAAGCATAGCAAAATTCTCTTTTTTGTAAAAATCAACTCATTTCCTTAACATCGGGACACAATAAGCTCGACCAAGTCTCATAAATGAAATTCAATTTGTGGCATTATACTGCTCGGTTATTTGCTTACCTGCAAGCAGATGATTCTAAAATCAATTATTCTGTGTATGTACCTAAGGAGATAGTAATGGCAGCCACTCGCATTGAAAAAGACTCAATGGGACCCATCGAAGTACCTGCTGACCAATTGTGGGGCGCGCAAACGCAGCGTTCTTTAGAACATTTCCGTATATCTGTAGAAAAAATGCCTGTTGCACTTATCCACGCGCTTGCGATTACTAAAAAAGCCGCTGCAAGTGTTAACATGGATTTGGGTTTACTGGCTAAAGAGCGTGGCGATGCAATCATTGCTGCCGCTGACGAAGTATTAGCTGGTAAACACCCAACAGAATTCCCTCTGGCTATTTGGCAAACGGGTTCTGGTACACAAAGTAACATGAACATGAATGAAGTGTTAGCAAATCGTGGAAGTGAAATTTTAGGTGGTCAAAGAGGTAATGACCGTCTTATTCACCCAAACGATGATGTTAACAAAAGCCAAAGCTCAAATGATGTCTTCCCAACTGCGATGCACGTCGCTGCTGTTGTAGCGATTCGTGAACATCTGCTCCCAGAACTGAAAATTTTGCATAAAACCTTAGATGCAAAAGCTAAAGAATTTAAAGACATTGTTAAAATTGGCCGTACCCACTTACAAGATGCAACACCGCTGACTTTAGGCCAAGAAATTTCTGGGTGGGCTGCGATGTTAGCACACAGTGAAAAGCACATTGAAAATTCAGTTCCTCATGTCTGTGAATTAGCTTTAGGCGGTACAGCGGTCGGTACGGGGTTGAATACTCATCCGGAATATGCTGTTCGTGTCGCGAAAAAAATCGCTGAATTAACTGGGCAACCATTTATTACTGCACCGAATAAATTCGAAGCACTTGCAACGTGTGATAGCTTAGTTCATGCACACGGTGCGTTAAAAGGTCTAGCGGCATCATTAATGAAAATCGCTAATGATGTAAGATGGTTAGCTTCTGGTCCTCGTTGTGGTATAGGTGAAATTTCAATTCCAGAAAACGAACCGGGTAGTTCTATCATGCCAGGTAAAGTTAACCCGACACAATGTGAAGCATTAACTATGCTGTGTGCTCAAGTCATGGGTAACGATGTAGCAGTGAATATCGGTGGCGCTTCTGGTAACTTTGAGTTAAACGTTTTCCGCCCAATGTTAATCGATAACTTCCTGCAATCTGTTCGTTTATTAGCAGATGGTATGCGCAGTTTCAACGAACACTGTGCAGTAGGTATCGAGCCTAACCGTGAGCGCATTGAAAAATTACTGCATGAATCATTGATGCTAGTGACCGCGCTAAATACACACATTGGTTATGATAAAGCCGCTGAAATTGCGAAAAAAGCACATAAAGAAGGCCTAACTCTGAAAGAGTCTGCATTAAAACTGAACTACTTAACTGAAGAGCAGTTTAATGACTGGGTTCGTCCAGAGGACATGGTTGGTAGTATGAAATCTTAAACTAAACGTTAAGATTAAATTTATAACGCCCGGTGGCATTAGTCAGCGGGTGTTTTTTATCGCTCAATATAAAGGTTTAATCGCGGGATCAATAACTCAACCGGTTTCGCTCGAGGGCGATTACGTAAAGCAATATTGTCCACGTGGTAGTCTGGTAGCTCCCCAATCTTAATTTCTGCCAATGTTTTCTCCACGGCAAAAACAAATAATGGTGTTGCACAGGCAAATTGCGTTTGTTTTTGCTGTGCTTTATCCCAAACCCGCGCAATTGGCTGCACTTTTACCGGGCGCTGTGTTTTTAAAATGGCATCATGGGGAAGGGACTCAATCAATTGTATTTCTGTTTTTAACTGCAACTGCCAATGTTCTCTCGGTAGATGCGCGGGGCAACGGCCACTCTCTAAACTATATTGTAATTTATCGAGTAAAGCCTCTTTGGTGATTTTATTGATCACTTTTTTATTAGCCCAGCCAAAGCCCAAGGTGTCTATATCAACTAAATCAGTCAGTGTGCGATAAGTATTGAGGGTGAGTAGGCCGTGCAAACTTTCACGAATAAAATCAAAGCGCTGAGCTTCATCAACCTGGGTTACAATATTTTTAATTGTGCTCTTTAATTGATTTATTTCGGTAACTAACTGATGAAACTGTTGGTAGCCTTGATTATCTGTTTGGATACATACAACACCCGGTAAACGAATTGCTGTTTTATTACTCAGCTCATCGGATTTATGGTGAATAAATAACAGATTGAGTAGGGTAATGACTTTATCAATGGCTTCTTTTCCTGAAATCTTATCGACAATAATTTCGCTTATCTCATTGTTTTCGTCACCTTTAGCGGTATCGGGTAATGTAAAAACATGGGCAATATAGTGGGTTTGTTCTGATAGTAAGTGTGAAAGTTGTTTAATTTGTAGCTCTAATAAGTTAAATGACTCTAGTAATATCTGTTTTTTATTCATATTAGTTACAACATTCTATGTGTTTAAATTAGAATAACATCCGCATCCAGTTAAAACAAACAAAAGAGGCTAAAAAAGGAAGGGGAGTGCTATTCCCCTTATTCTAACATGATTTCTAACTAACAGGCGTGAGAACTATATTTAAATCAATTACTTGATAGAACGCATTTGGTGTGTCTGCTATTGTCCAAACAGCTAAAACAGTTTGCGGCCCATGATTTAGCACTGGTAAACGACAGCTATGACTTTCCTGATCATTCACAGGTCCTACTTGGTCAACCTTACAAAAAGGGGTTGATTCAAACTGGTTACGCGTTAAGGGGGCGTTTGGATTCCAATCTTTTTTAGTAATAAAATATTCCCATTTTGTTGTCTTATGTTTTGCTGTTATTTTCCATCTAAAATCAATAGAGATATACTCTAATTTTGAACGTTTCCAACGAGTTACAGATTGTTCGTCAAGTTGGCTAAAACGAGCAATTCCCGCACTTGCTAATTTACCATCAGCTGGGCCTGCCTGAGGAAAACCTTTAGGGCCTTCAAGAGATTGAGGTTCATATTGCACTGGGCCGCAATTGGTATTTTCGCCTTTTTGACAATAATACGCACGACTTTCGGGAAATTCGACATATCCATGAGACCAAGCAAGGAAACTACAACTGAATAGAATAGGGACAAGCAACATCTGTTTCATACGGACTCCTCGTTATTAAAAGAAGTAATATCATCCAGTAATAACGAGGTGAGGAAAATTTTAACCTTTATCAGCGTCTAAGCTAATGATCGTAACAGCCTGATTTTAGACGGTATGCAATAATAACGCCAACCAATAATATCCCTGCAATGAATAAAGCAACACCATTCCAACCATAATAAGCCCAAAATAAGCCACCAACGGTCCCTGCAATGCTTGAGCCTGCATAGTAACTGAATAAGTACAGTGATGATGCCTGCCCGCGAGCTCGTTTAGCTCTGCGTCCAACCCAGCTACTTGCAACAGAATGTGCAGCGAAAAATCCGGTTGTTAGTAAGGTCATACCCAATAAAACAACCCACACATTCGAATGCAGTGTCACTAAAATACCTAATAACATCATGCCAATAGCGGCAATCAAAATATTACCCAAACCGTATTTTTGGGTTAGGCTACCTGTTTTCGTTGCACTGTATGTCCCTGTTAAGTAGATAATAGATAAAAATCCAACGGTAGATTGCGAAAAATTATAAGGGGCTTCTAACAAACGGTAGCCAATATAGTTGTACATTGTGACGAAGCCACCCATCAGAACGAAGCCTTCAACAAATAACCAAGGTAAACCCTTGTCTCTAAAATGAAGATGTAGATTAACCCATAAGTTTTTCGGTTTTAACGAACTGGCACGAAAGTGCTGTGAAGGGGGTAATAAGCGCCAAAAACCGATCGCTGCGATCAACGCTAAAGTACCTAAAATCACTACAGCCACACGCCATGAAAAATAATCAGCAACCACCCCAGTCATTAAGCGACCACTCATCCCACCAATTGAGTTACCGCTGATATAAAGTCCCATGGAAAGAGCCACATAACTTGGGTGAATTTCTTCACTTAAATAGGTCATCGCAACGGCCGCAACACCACTTAACGACAAGCCAACTAAGGCTCTAGCAATCAAAATGCCTTGCCAGCTTTGCATCACTGAACTTAATAATGTAAATAACGCCGCACAGGTTAAGGCGATTACCATCACGTTTTTACGTCCAATCGCATCAGATATTGGCCCTGTGATTAATAAGCCTAAAGCCATTAACCCTGTACTTAATGAGAGTGCCAGGCTGGCTGTTGCAGGGGAAACATTAAAATCAGCGGATAACAACGGCAAAATAGGCTGCACAAAATAGAGCAAGGCAAACGTTGCAAAGCCTACAGTAAAAAAAGAAAGTGTTACGCGTAAATATAATGCATCATCTCTTTGAATATAATGTTTTTTAGGTGATACATGTACTGCCGAGTCGGTTCTTTCCCTTTCAGTAGGTTGCTCAGTAGTTAGGCTATTAGATGAGTGTTCCATATGTATTCCTTGTCATACCAACTCGTTTGATTTCGATCAAAGAATAGAAATTCCTATGTTTTTTGTCTAATATATTAATTATGTCGAATAATACTTTAAAAGTATCAATAGCCAATGAACATTGAACTTAGACATTTACGTTATTTTATTGCAGTTGCGGAAGAGCTTCATTTTGGCCGAGCAGCAGAACGCCTACATATCTCCCAACCACCTTTAAGCCAGCAAATACAAGCACTTGAAGAACATATACATGCAAAATTATTAGAGCGAAATAATCGAAATGTTGCGCTAACCCCCGCAGGTAACATGTTTTTAAAGGAAGCTTATCAGATACTTTCTCAAGTAGACGCTGCGGCAACAAAAGCAGCACGAATGGAGAAAGGTGAATTAGGTGAACTTTCAATTGGTTTCACTTCAACTACGCCATTTATGCATAAAGTCACGATGAGTTTACGTCAATATCGTGAAGCCTACCCGGAAGTATCAATACACATGCACCAAATGAATACGAAACAGCAAATTGCGCCGTTGATCACGGGGCGAATTGATATGGGGATCATGCGAAATACCATTTTGCCCGAGCAACTTGACTACCAATTACTCTTTAAAGAGTCATTTATGGTCGCTGTTTATGAGGGGCATCCGTTACTCGAATATGAGAAGCAAGGCATTGATATTCAACAGCTTGCAAACTACCCATTAATCTTTTTTGAACGAGAAGTTGGTACAGCTCTTTATGATGAAATTAACCGTTTATTGACTTCTGCGGGTATTGTGCCAAAAATTTCCCAAGAGGCGGGTGAAGCAATGACAATACTTGGCCTCGTTTCCGCAGGAATGGGGATCTCGATTATTACAGAGTCATTCACTCGCATGAAAGTTGATGGTGTCAGGTATGTAAAACTCACTAATATTGAGGCATCATCTGAAGTGTGGTTGGTTTATAATACCCGTAGAACGTTGCCAGCGGTGGCCAAAAAACTCACCCATCTTTTGATTTCCAATATTGTGGGTAAATAATCGTGACTAACATCACAATTAATATGTATATGAAATCATTAATATACATAATAAGGCATAATAACTGATTGCTTTATAAAGGATTTAACAATAACCATGCTGAATCAAACAGGCCATATTGACCAAATTAAACAATTAAACACGGGTATCGTGTATCGAATTATTGATCAGCATGGTCCTATCTCTCGTATTGCCTTATCTAAGCAAGCCTCTCTCGCCCCTGCCAGCATTACAAAAATCACGCGTGAGCTCATGGATGCTCATTTAATTAAAGAGTTAGAATTCCCAGTATTGGGGTTACGCGGGCGTCCTGCTGTGGGGCTGGTGATTGAGAGTGAAGGGTGGCAATTTCTTTCAATGGTTATTGAGCCACGTAAAATCACTGTTTCATTGAAGGAAATCAACGGCACGACGTTAGCTCAAAACCAATACCCTTTTGATGTAAAGGGTAACGATGCTTTTATTCATGCGTTACTTGAGCTCATCAGCCAGTTTTTTGCCGATCATCAACCTTTAATTGAACGACTTACCGCCATCAGTATTTTAGCTGAAGGGATTTTAGACCCGTACCAAGGCACCATCCACCAATTAGCGGGGTTTGATATCAAAGCACTGCCAATTTCTGAACACCTCACGAAGCAAACAGGGTTACCCGTTTACTTGCACCCAACAGTAGATGCATTAGCGCTAATGGATCATTTCGCGTTCTCCGCCAAACGGCAGGTAAAAAATATTATTTACCTGCAACTCCATGATGTTGTTAATGTAACTGTCCTCAACCAAGGGTCAACCTTAGATGCGAACACGCGAAAGCCTCTTCTTTTTGGGCACAGTCAATCTGATGAGTCCTACCAAGTTACGTGTTATTGTGGTGGCAAAGGCTGCTTAGAAAGGGAAGTTTCTATTTCGGCTATCGAACAAAAAGCTAATATTTTACTCGATAACTACGCGAATACCGTTTTACACCAAAGTGAAATTTCAATTGATAAAATTTGCGCTGGCGCAATATTGGGCGATGACCTTTGTGTTTATCTAATGGAAGATGTCGCAAAACAACTCGCAAAGCCATTGGCACTTATGATGAATTTGCTTGGTACAGAATTAATCCTTATTAATTCACCTTTAAATGTTGCATCAACGGTATTATTTGAACAGTTACATCAGTACATACAACAAAATGCATCTCCTCTGTATAGTGCTAATTTATTGATAGAAAAATCTAATTTTTCCATAGTAGAGAGTGAATCTACATTAATTCAGCGTGCTTTGTATGATGGTTCACTATTGCTACAATTGCTACAAGGTTAAAACAATTCGATAAACTTTTGACTATCGACCACAAAATTGAGCTAACGCAAACTTATCACTTTCCCATTCCCATAAACTGAATCCATATCATTTTTGCAGCTTATTGCTGTGCGAGTCTGTCACTTCAGGATAGAAAAAGACCATGATCAATCTATTTATTACCGGGACAGATACAGATGTCGGGAAGACAGTATCGACGCTTGCAATCTTGCAAGCACTCAATGGGCAAGGAATTAAAGCAGTAGGATACAAACCTATTGCCGATCAATGCATTGATACCCCTGAAGGAGTCAGGAATAAAGATGCTTTGCTGATCCATAGCGTGTCTAAAGACCTTGTTTCTTATGATGAAGTTAATCCTGTTCGTATTACGGATAACTACAGTCATGAGAACAGCATAGATTTTAGTAAGATAAAACAAGGTTTAGAACACTTGCATAATCAGTGTGATATGGTGGTCATCGAAGGAAATGGCGGTTGGCGTTATTTGCTTGATGATAATACATTTTATACAGACTGGCTAAAAGGGCAATCAGTTGGTGTCATCTTAGTTGTCGGAATTCAACATGGTTGTGTCAATCATGCTCTGTTAACTGCGGATGCAATTAGGGCGGATGGTTTACCATTAATTGGTTGGATGGCTAACCGAATTAATCCTGGTCTTGCACATTATGCGCAAATTATTGAACGTTTACAGCACCATATCAAGGCACCATTGATTGGCGAAATTCCGTATTTATTACGACCAGAAGAGCGTGATTTAGGGCATTATTTGCATATCGAAAAATTGCAGGAATTTATCACAGTACCTGCATAATCGATTGAATAACAAGACAAGTAAAAAGGGCGACTATGAAGTCGCCCTTTATTTTGTTGTTTATTCAACTCTAGTGACGAGTATAAATAATTTTGTATGAATCATTTTGGCAGTGACCGACAACTTGCCCTTTAGCAGGGTCAACTTCATCATTAGGAACTGCAACTAAACTGAAATTATCGGCAGGTACGCCATTATTGATAATTTTCTGTTTAATTTCCTCTATCACGCTTTCACATGACGCTTGAGCAAAAGCCGGTACTAACATCACTAAGAATAATGGAATTAATAATTTCTTTTGCATCTTTCCTCCTTGATTAAATGATCCCACAAAGTACAAATCAAAACTTATGGGTTAATTGGGCGTCCAGTACCTACATCTAAACAACGCTTTGTACTCGGCTCCCAATAAGCATTAAGATTTAAGCTTTTTTCACATTTGTCTTTTGCATCAAATGCCGCATCAATCTTATCGAACTCTTTTTCAGTACGTGTGTTGACCTTATTACGCAGCATGCGGGTATTATCCCATTGCTCTTTCTCTTGTCGGGCTTGCTCTTTGTTTAAGGTGTCATCACCTTTGCCAACAGAAACACAAGTACTGCCCGCGGTACATGAGGTTGTGGTATTCCCCTGAGCCGCTGGTGCAGCTGTAGCCCAAAGTAATGGCAGACAAACACAAACTGCTGCGATGCCTTTCTTCAAAATATTCTGTGTGCTCATGTAAATTCCTTACTAAACAGGGTCTATAGACTGAGTATAGCCAAAAATAAACTGTTTCGTCTGTAGAGAATAGTACGAAAATTAAAGTTGTTTATGAATGGTTAAACCAGCGAATGTTTGGCAAACTGGCATTAACTCAAGCGTATTAACGTTCATATGGGCTGGAAGTGTTGCCACCCAAAAGACGGTTTCTGCGATATCTTCAGGGGTTAGGGCTTCTGCACCTTTATAGGTATTTGAAGCTTTATCGTCATCACCTTTAAAACGCACATTAGAGAATTCTGTTCCGCCAACTAAACCAGGTTCAATATCAGTGACTCTGATTTTTTTACCTTGTAAATCAGCGCGTAAACCTAATGAAAATTGTTTAACAAACGCTTTAGTGGCGCCGTATACATTTCCACCTTTATAGGGCCAATTTGCCGCAGTCGAGCCAATGTTAATGATATGACCATGATCTTTTGCCACCATACCTTGCAGTACTTCATAAGTCATATTGACCAATCCTTTGGTGTTAGTATCAATCATGACTTCCCAATCATCAGGATTTGCATCAAAAGCAGGTTCCAAGCCCAATGCCAGCCCTGCATTATTGACGAGAACATCAATATTTTTTAAAGAAGAGGGTAAATTAGCAACAGTGGCTTGAATTGCTTTTCTATCTTGAACGTCTAATGTCAGTGGGTGAAAGTTATCGCCTAATTCTTGTTGTAGAGCAACTAAGCGCGCTGTTCTGCGCCCAGTGCCAATAACGGTATGACCTTGCTGAATAAATTTACGCGCGATAGACTCACCAAATCCGGATGATGCACCTGTCACTAATATAATCATGGAAACCTCTGAGTTGTTATTGTTGTATTGCGTAAATTTATTCTAACGCCTTCGAAAGGGAACTACAAAAGTTACTATTCAAGGCCTAAAATATGCTTATCTTTTGGGTAGCTCAACGTATAATTAAACGGAATTTCAATCTGTTGGTTGGGCTCTATAGCAACTTTCCAAGTTAATTCTCCTGTTGTTTTATTTACTATCGCCTGTTTATTATCTATTTCAGATACCTTAATTTCACTGTCTTGGCTAACCGGTAATTGGTCAATAATGGTCAGATTAATTGGCTTCGCATGCATGTTTTTGGCTTTAATTAAATAACCTTCTTTCTGCTCAATAGTCGAACCAATAAAACTTGGTTTTTTCTTCATTTTTTCATTACTTTCACGAGAAATCTGAATATTTTTATCGATGCCAAAAGGAATGAATAGGGTATCGCTCAGTTGATTGGTATCAACTTGGAAATTACCAATATAGGTATTTCCATAATAAATGTTGGCATTACCATTGAGTAAATTCAGCGCCTGCCAATTATCGATATCAGCTTGTAAGAAGACGTCTTCAGCCAATTTTGGTGTCGTTGTGTATTGGTACTTCCCTGTCACATCCGCTTGCTTGATGGTTAACGAGTTGGGTTTTGTACTGCTTTTTAGGCTATAAGGTAATGAAATATCGTAATTTAAATTAATGCCATTGTTTGATGCAGTGACAAAATCGGCAATGCCTGAGCTATCACGCTTTTTTCTTGCGCTCATACTGGTTTCTGCCATTGCAATAGGAGCCGGAGCCGCTTGCATTAGGGCTCGGGATTCATACTGCACGCTATCATCGTAAACCGATAATCGCCACGGTTGCAGGTTAAGTGGTGTAATATTTTTAGACGGATTAACCGAGGATAAGGTTAAATTGACGTCTTTCCAATCAATCCCTGTATTTTGCACAATATTAGCTTTGTAGGTAAGAACAATAGGGGATTCAGCATCTTGGCTACGAAAATCATAACTTGGGGACCATGCAGCATCAGGGGTAAGGTAAGAAAGTTGCATCTGTGCTGTGGTCTCATTTTTAGCATCAATGACCATAACGACTTGGGTTTGCTGACCGACAACAGCGGGTGTATTTTCGTCAATCTGCGCTTGTAGTAAGGCATTTTTTTCTTCAAGTGCATCAATTGAGGTTTGGTTTTGCTGCTGTTCTTGCAGTATTTGCGTCATCTGTTGGCGGATAAAACTCAATTTCTGCGATGATTGCTCAATTGTTTGGCTGTTACTTTCACCAAAAAAACGCTGATCTTTCAATAAAGATAATTGTTCCTCACCCACTTTAATTGCAATATTCAAGTTTTCAATTTGCTGGTTATTCTGTTTCTGTTGTTCTTGAAGGGCAATTATTTCAGGGGAATAAACAGGGGATATAGCGACTTTTTGAACATTGATAGAGCGGATAATAACATCATAATTTTTCAGGCTAACTGACAATGTGCGCGGGTCAATATTTGCTGCAATATTGGTTAATACGATGTCGTTTTGGCCTTGTTTAAGTGACAGCGTCACATTATTATCCAACTCAGCCCCACGCAGAAATATTGTCGCATGGTTTAATTTAACACTTTGATTTAAATTACTTTCTGCTTGCGCAAGCGCATGGTTAGCGGCAAGAAGTGATGTCAAAAGTAAGCCACTTGCAATACGAATGGAAACCGTCATAGTTCAACTCCAAGTATAAAGACCAAAACTGGGTAAATGGGCGATTTCCTCATCATATTTTATCCACTTGCCACTTGATAACAGATAAAGCCTAAAAATCAGCTTATTTTTGCAAATTCTTAGAGGAAACAGTAATCTATTCGACTATTTTTATTTAATTTAAGTTGAATTATTATGCCGCCTAAAATTGAATAAATATGGCAAAGGTGAATGGCAGGGATTGCGACTAGTATTGATGGCGGTGAAACTAGAGGAGTATTAGGAAGCAGTTATGAGCCATAAAATATTTATTAAATGGTTTCTAACCTCATGAAATTTCCTTGTAAAACAAAAAGAAGTAAAGCTATATTAATCTATCATTAATAGTTCAAAGGTTAAAATGAAAATATTTAACAGCGCTAGTTTTACAGCTTCAAAAGCGTGGGAAGCTCAAGATATTGCTAATTTTGATGGTACAACTGTCCGTTTACATTGGACTGATAAACCTTATAAATGGCACATCAATGATGGGCAAGAAGTTTTCGCTGTCATGGATGGTTCAGTAGAAATGCACTACAAAGAGAATAACGAAGTTAAAAAAGCGATCCTAAATACAGGTGATATTTTTTATGCCAATGTAGGTTGTGAGCATGTTGCACACCCGATTGGTACCGCTCGAATTTTAGTTATCGAAAAAGAAGGTTCAGTGTGACGATCATTTCATTATCTAACGCTTTTTAAATAAAATGGCCTAAACAACTGAATTACCTGTATGAGGCTAATATCAGCATATCTGCGGCATCGTGTTTAGTTTGTGCCACTCCTCATGTAAGATATGGCTAACAATAAGATATGGACGTACAGATTAACTTCAGAGGTTTTTAATGGCTCATTATATACCATTTAAATATTATGACATGGTGGAAGAATATTCACTGGAATCCGCAGTTCCAGTCACTGAAGAGGAATTCGACCCTCTGGCTCACTATTTTCAGTTATTGCTTACCCGTTTGGCTGATAACGAAGAAATTAGTGAAGAGATGCAAAAAGAAATGGCAAAAGAAGCAGGTATCAACAAAAAATATATTGATGATATAGCTGAGTTTTTGAATAGCTGGGGTAATGACTAAAAAACGGAGCAGGGAAGTATCACACCATTTAATCGAAGTTCTTTGGTGTTATTCAAAGAGGGATAAAACACCCGTCAGCAGGTGTTTTATCTTGTCAGGCAGATGTGACTTATTCTTCGAAATACCAAAATCCCTGATTGATAAATTCGGTTAATTCTGCGACAAAATCAGGATTTTTCAGTGCTTCACCGAGTTCATTCTTTCCAACTTCTGTAAACTGGCATAATGTATCTGCGCCTTTCACTTCTGTAGTAATCCAGCTTTCTGTATTAACGAAGAAATAATCTCCGGTACGCATAACGCGTAATCCGTTCAGCCGTATTAGCTTTTCACCTGCATTCAGCGCACCCAATACTTCTTCAGGCTGATACGGTGGTTCTGGAGGAGCAATATCCAGTTCATGGCGTGGGGTGGTTGCAAAACGACCTAGCCACTGCTCAAAATCACCGGGTTTATTGATCATTTCAATCATCATGGCGCGTAGACGTTCAACCTCATAAGTTTCCATAGTTCCTGCATTTTCGCGCACGGTCAGGTCGGGGTCGCCATAATTTATTCCCCCCAAATCCTGTTCAAGTGCGTAGTCAGCAAAACTACTCAGCAGGTCACGTCCAGTTGGCCCGCGAAAGCCAACAGAATAATTCATGGTATCTTCGAAGGTGAAACCATCATGAGGAAATCCGGGCGGAATATACAAAATATCTCCGGGAGTCATTTCCACGTCAATAATCGGCTCAAACGGATCGACATGTAATAATGCTGGATGTGAGCAGAACTGACGCATCGGAAGGGCATCACCCACACGCCAGCGCCGACGTCCCATTCCTTGGATGATGAAAACGTCATAGTTATCAATATGTGGCCCAACGCCACCACCGGGTACCGAATAGGAGATCATCAAGTCATCAAGACGCCACTCAGGCAGCACACGGAATGGTTTCACCAGTTCAGCGGCAGGAACATGCCAATGGTTGACGGCTTGTACCAGCAATGACCATCCTTTTTCGCCTAATTCGCTGTAATCCTCAAACGGGCCATGGCTCGCTTCCCATTTGTTATCAATGAAGCTAACTAAGCGACTGTCAACTTCCGGCTCCATCGCCAAGCCGGCCAGTTCATCTGGCGTAATAGGGTCAGTAAAATCAGGAAATGCATTTTTCAATACAACGGGTTTTTTCTGCCAGTATTTTTCTAAAAATTCAGGCCAGTTAAGATTTAGTTTGTTAACCATGTGACCACATCTATATGAGTAAATAAGCTGATAATTATAGAGGTAATGCACCGTCATATTTTTGTTTGGCGTCAAGTGCCAGTCAATAACTTTAGGGGAAGATAAATGCGCATATCGAAGGTAATGAAAGATTTATTAGATAAAACTAAGTTTAAAGCCGAAAAAGAACCAACACGATTAACCAGCCAGAACGCTGGATTTCTTCATTTCATACCTAGGTTCGCATAATAGATATGTCGCTATGTTAAAAAGGGTTCTGAGTGATTGCGGTAGAATGGGGTTGCTGTTGACC